>DFYK01000066.1 GCA_002383605.1 Proteiniphilum sp. UBA4084
GCGGATGAAACATGTCGGGAAGTACGGTCGGCCTCTGAATAGACAGCCACCGTGCGGATACCCATTTCCTTGCAGGTACGCATCACACGAATGGCAATTTCTCCCCGGTTCGCAATTAAAATTTTCTGTATCACAATGGTTTAGTTTGAATTTACCACAATTGACTTTTTTCAGTCTTAGCAGAATAATAATTCAAACAAATATATGCGATAATTGTTCCCGACAAAATATAATTCTACAGATTCTGTGATGACATCAAAACCCGCTGATGGTTCCCTTATAAAAACCGGTTACGCAACGGTTATCGGGTAAAGCAAGAGATATTTTCAAATCGCAGGCGCCGGTACCATCCAATATTTTTATTTGTACATTAGCACTTTGAAAACCTGTTCTTCCGAATTGGTCACCGGAATAGGCCATACCGTTTACCGCACCTTTTACCAACCATTCTCCCTGCGCCAAGGGGATGGTGAATATGGTATCTGTCAATGTGTCCGGGAAAGATAATTCCATAAAATTATTATTTGCAGACTTGTCGTTGTCGGAGTATAAACGGAATACAAAAAGATCATCCTGACGAAAGGCAGTGCCCGTCGTAATAGAAGTCTTTTTTCCTTCAAAAGATAAATAGTTGTTGGAGGGACTTAATTTATCCCCTAACTGGTCACAACTTACTAAAACAAGCACAAAAGCAATTACTGCGAAAATAGTTCTTTTCATTTTTTGATTATTACGTGTGTTATTTTAAATTGTTTTTCAGGTTTATAAATTATGAGGCTGTGAGGAATAATTATACCGGATCGCCGGCGCTATCTTCAGTTTTTTCCTTTGACTGCAGATAATGAATTAACGTTTCACTTTTTTCTTTCTCAAATTTAAGCTGTTCGATGTTCAATAGCAGCATGGAAAGTTCGAAAGAACGGACAATACCTTGTTTTGCGGCATCGCTTAAAGTAACAGAGATGGTTCGTTTGCCGATAAATTCCATCCTGAGTGGGTCATTCTGAAAAGTATAGATAAACCGGGCAACTCCATTTTCATTATTGCCGGTAAAACGGACTATCTCATATGATTTATCCAGCGTCTGAAAGCGATAATTCAAGCCATCGGAGGAAACTGAAAGTGATTCTGCAAAACTCCCATCGCCGGCTACAACCCTTACTTTATGGTGTTGGATGGCAGTACCGGAAAGAATACTTTCAATGAACAATATACCTTTTTCACCCACTCCCGAACGAAGACCGTTTCGATCCATGGATGACCGATGCGGGTATATTTTCGGATAATATTCACCAAATTCCTGATAACGATCGTCTCTCACGTAATCAAATTTCGTGAGCATCTCGTTAAGCTGATTGTATTGTTCACGCAGCATCGAATCGCAATAAATGATATTTCGTCTGTTTTCTGACATACGAATCTGCTGCATCAACGAAAATCCTGCTGTTATCTCATTAAAAGATTTGGGAAAGAGAATTTTTATGCTGTCAATCTTTAATTTAGCAAGAGTGTAATTAGATTCTTTATAAGCTCGTTCGGCTTCCACAAGATAGGTTTTTGCATCTCTTTTTTCCCCCGAACAGGAAAAAAAAAACCATGAAAGAAAAAGCAGGAAGGTGGTATGGACAAAAAGACGCATTATTCTCAACTTTTACCCGACAAATTTACAAAATATATCGGCAAAAGGGTCGTTTTAAAGCCCATTTATTGTAATTTTGTAATAAATAACAGATAAGTAACTGTGGTGAAGATGTATATGGAGATGTCTCAGGAGGAGATAAGGTCTCATTTAAATATTCCTGTTTTAAAGCTAATCTCACGGGTGGCCGATGAGAAAAAAATGCCATGCTATCTGATTGGAGGCTATGTGCGTGATTATTTTTTGCGACGTCCCTCTAAGGATATAGATGTAGTCGTTGTGGGGGCTGGAATAGAGCTGGCCGAGGCTGTCGCAAGGGAGCTGGGCAGGCAGACACATTTAACGGTATTTAAAAATTTTGGCACGGCGCAGATAAAGTACAGGAATCTGGAAATTGAGTTTGTAGGTGCCAGGAAAGAATCATATCGTCTCGAATCCCGCAAGCCGGTGGTGGAAGACGGTACGCTGGAGGACGACCAGAAAAGGCGCGACTTTACCATCAATGCCATGGCCTTCTGTCTGAATGGCGATCGTTATGGTGAGCTGCTTGATCCTTTTAACGGCATGCAGGATTTAGAAGATCTGATTATTCGTACTCCCCTCGATCCGGATATCACTTTCAGCGATGATCCGCTAAGAATGATGCGCGCTGTTCGGTTTGCCTCACAACTCGGCTTTGATATCTATCCCGAGACATTCGATGCCCTGAGAAAGAACAAAAAACGCATTGGAATCGTCTCACGGGAACGGGTGACGGAAGAGCTTAACAAGATTATCCTTTCACCCAAACCATCTATCGGGCTCAATATCCTTGAAAAGACGGGATTACTTGAGATCATCCTACCCGAGCTCACCGCACTCAAAGGGGCAGAGACCAAAGATGGGGTGGGTCATAAAGATAACTTCTACCACACGCTTATTGTACTGGATAATATTGCCCTGCAGACAGATAATCTCTGGCTGAGATGGTCCGCCCTGTTACACGACATAGCCAAGCCGATAACCAAACGTTGGGACCCGAAGCAGGGATGGACTTTTTATAACCACAGCATTGTGGGCGAAAGAATGGTCCCAAAGATCTTCAACCGGATGAAGCTTCCCCTGAATGAGAAGATGAAATATACACAGAAGATGGTGTCGATGCATATGCGCCCCATGCAGCTTGTGGAAGAGGAGGTAACCGATTCAGCAGTGAGAAGACTGCTCTTTGATGCTGGTGACGAAATTGACGACCTGATGACACTTTGTGAAGCAGACATCACCTCTAAGAATCCGGAAAAGGCGAAACGGTTCATGAATAACTTCAAAATTGTTCGCCGGAAGCTGCTTGAGATAGAGGAGAAGGACCGTGTACGCAACTTCCAGCCTCCCATCGATGGGAAAGAGATCATGGAGCTTTTTGGTCTGCCGCCGGGACGGGAAGTAGGTCGGTTAAAGTCGGCCATCAAGGAGGCCATTCTCGACGGTAAGATTCCCAACGAACAGGATGCGGCTTATCGCTTTCTGCTTGAAAAAGCAGGAGAGATGAACCTGACTCCTTTGACCGGCGGTTCCTTATCTGACGGGCAGGTTGAAAAAGCGGTAAAGTGAACTTTTTTGTAAAAAAATGGATTATTTCTATTATCTGAAATACGCGCTGAGTGCCATACTGATTTTTATAGGAAGTAAGATGACCATCAACCATTACGCGCACGAAAATGGCGCTACCTTCTATATTGCCACCGCCACATCTCTCCTCATTATCCTGGTGCTGATCATCGTCGCCATCATGGCATCGGTCATGCGTAGCAAGCATTTCGAAAAAAAAGCGATGAAAGAGGAGGTGAGGAAATCATAAATTAAGTTTTTTTGCCTTATTATTTGGTTTAAACCCTCTTTTTCTGCTGGTTTTTTTATTACTTTGCAGTTAATTTTGGAGCAGCTCTGCTTGCTCAAACTTTGCCTTTCGTTTATCCGAATTGTATGTCGAACAAAAAAAAAGTTTCTGTCTTCCGGTTCCTGAATGCAAAAATAACATCTACTATCAGCATCTCGCTGGTGCTGGTGCTGTTGGGGTTGACCCTGATCATCTTATTTATGGGAAACGGCTTGTCACAGTATATGAAGGAAAGCATGAGTTTCAACGTCATGCTATCGTCTGACGTGAGTGATGCAACTATTACAGCCTTACGCAAAAATCTGGATGCACAACCCTTCGTTAAATCGTCCCGTTTTATCAGCAAACAGGAAGCAAAAGATCAACTAATCAAAGACCTGGGGGAGGATCCTGAGGAGTTACTTGGTTATAATCCAGCACAGGACTGCATTGAGATATTCCTTCACGCAGAATACGCGAATAACGACAGCATTCTGATGGTCAACCGCATTATACGGCAAGACAACAATGTAACCGACATTCTTTATCAGCAGGAGGCCATTGATCTGATCAACAATAACCTCTCGAAAGTGATGAGGATTCTGCTGATCCTTGCTGCCATTCTTCTGTTTATTTCATTCGCACTCATTCGCAATACCATTCGCTTGAGTATTTATTCAAAAAGGTTTTTGATTCACACCATGAAGCTGGTGGGTGCAACTTCGGCTTTTATCCGGAAACCGTTTGTGGTACAAAATGTCTATACCGGCATTGTCGCTGGAATAATCGCCAACTCAATCCTTTGGCTTATGATCACCTATTTCAGCAGGGAGTATATTCAGATAGAACCATTTATCTCTGCTATTGACCTCTGGATCATTTACGGGATTGTCATTCTGCTCGGCATACTGATCTCCACTCTGACCACAACCTTTGCGGTGAACAGGTATTTGAAAATGCAAACCGATCAACTTTACTACGCTTAACATCCAAAAGATATGTCACAAAAAAACTTTGCCCTCGGCAAAACAAATCTGATCATTTGTGGGATTGCCGTTCTCCTGATTATTGCCGGTTTTCTGTTGATGACTGGTCCCGCCAGCTCTTTCGGAAATGGTTTTGAACCCGATATTTTTAGCGCCAGGAGAATAAAGGTGGCCCCCATGGTCTCTCTTTTCGGTTTCACGCTGATGATTGTGGGTATTCTCTATCCTTCAAAAGATAAAAGAAAAGAGGAGAAATAATGACTCCGACATCTGTCTATTCAAAATAACAACTTCATGAATATCTTCGAGGCAATTATCATTGCTGTAGTAGAAGGACTTACCGAGTTTCTTCCGGTATCATCCACGGGCCACATGATCATTACCCAGGCCCTACTGGGTATGGAGAGTTCCCCCTTTGTAAAAGCTTTTACTGTCGTCATCCAGTTTGGAGCAATCTTGTCGGTAGTTGTCCTGTATTGGAAACGTTTCTTTCGGCTGAATGATATCACTATCTTGGACAGAAAGGTACTGGCAGGAATGTCGACAGAAAAAAAAGGATGGAATATACTGAAGCGTCTGCTGTACAAATTCGATTTCTATTGGAAACTCTTTATAGCAGTTATTCCTGCAGGGATAATCGGTCTGCTGCTGGGTGATTACATCGATGCCCTGCTCGAAAATGTAACGGTCGTAGCCATGATGCTTGTCGTGGGAGGGGTGTTCATGTTGTATGTCGACAAATGGTTTGACAAGCCATCACCTGATCAGTCGGTGACCTGGCAACGTGCACTGAAGATCGGCTTTTTTCAGTGTATTGCCATGATCCCCGGCGTCTCCCGTTCCATGGCTACCATTGTCGGTGGTATGGGCAACGGACTATCCCGCAAGAATGCTGCTGAGTTCTCTTTCTTTCTGGCAGTGCCAACCATGGCTGCCGCCGCAGGATATAAACTTTTTGAACTGCTCAAAGATCCGGTTAGCAGCGAGATGCTGAAAGGTAATCTTTTTTTACTCATTGTTGGCAATGTGGTGGCTTTTGTCGTCGCTGCTTTCGCAATCAAATTTTTCATCGATTTCCTTACACGATACGGTTTTAAGGCGTTCGGAATTTACCGGATTATCGTAGGCTCCTTATTATTGGTGCTCATGCTTTCCGGTATTAATTTAAGTATATAACCTGGCATGGATTTTATAGAAGGAGAAATTATCTATATTGACAAACCGCTTCACTGGACATCGTTTCGCGTGGTACGGGTTCTTCGTGCCAAGTTGTGCCAGAAGCTGAAGTTAAAAAAGCTGAAGGTGGGGCATGCAGGTACACTCGACCCGCTGGCCACCGGTGTGATGATCCTCTGTACAGGCAAAAAAACAAAACAGATAGAAAGGCTGCAGGCAGACACAAAAGAGTATATCGCACAGGTAATGCTGGGCGCGACAACTCCTTCGTTCGATCTTGAGACTGCGATCGATGCTGAATATCCTACCGCCCATATTACAAAGGAGCTGGTTGAAGAAGTGTTACAACAGTTCATAGGCACCATTGAACAGGTTCCGCCTCTCTTTTCTGCCGTGAAGATTGAAGGACGAAGAGCGTATGATTTTGCCCGTAAAAATGAAGATGTTGAACTAAAACCCAAATTATTGGTTATAGATCATATCGAATTAATTTCTTATAATTTGCCTTATATGACCATTCGCGTGGTATGCAGCAAAGGTACATATATCAGGGCACTTGCCAGGGATATTGGTGAAGCCCTGCATTCTGGTGCTCATCTAACCGGGTTGACACGCACAAGGGTGGGGGAGGCAACAATAGACAAATGTCTGAAGATGGAGGAGATAGATCAGTTCTTAGAAGAAAATATGACAACGATATGAAACTTTCACAATTCAAATTTAATTTACCGGAGGAACTCATTGCGAAGTATCCAGCCGTTCATCGTGATGAGGCCCGTCTTCTGGTGGTACACAGAAAAACCGGTCAGTGGGAACATAAGGTGTTCAAGGATGTACTGGAATACTTCAAGCCGAAGGATTTCTTCATCTTCAACAACACAAAGGTTTTTCCTGCACGTCTTTACGGAAACAAAGAGAAAACAGGTGCCAAGATTGAAGTTTTTTTGCTGAGAGAACTCAATGCAGATCAGCATTTGTGGGATGTATTGGTCAATCCCGCCAGAAAAATACGAATCGGCAACAAGCTTTATTTTGGTGAAAATGAAGAACTGGTGGCGGAAGTAATCGACAATACCACATCCCGTGGACGTACCTTGCGCTTTCTTTATGATGGGCCCTATGAAGAATTTAAAAAGCAGCTTTTTTCTATCGGAGAGACTCCCATCCCGGAGTATCTGGAACGTGAAGCCATACCCGAAGATGTAGATCGGTATCAGAATATCTTCGCCCAACACGAGGGAGCAGTCGTTGCGCCGGCAGCGGGTCTTCACTTCAGCCGTGAACTGATGAAAAGAATGGAGATCAGGGACATTGAATTCGGATTTCTCACACTCCATAACGGACTGGGTGCATATCGGATGATCGACGTAGAGGACCTGACCAAACATAAGATGGAATCGGAGCAGATGATCATCACCGCTGAACTGTGTGACAAAGTGAATCAGGCCAAAGACGAAGAGCGTAATATCTGCGCTGTGGGTACTTCCGTTCTTCGTGCTGTTGAGACGACGGTCAGCACAGATGGCCATTTGAAACCGCGGGAAGGATGGACCAATAAGTTTATCTTCCCTCCTTATGATTTCACACTCACAAACAGTCTCATTACCAACTTTCATTTACCTTATTCCACGCTGCTAATGATGGCATGTGCATTTGGCGGATATGAAACAATCATGGAGACTTACGAAATCGCGATCCGGGAGAAATACCGGTTCGGCGCATATGGAGACGCCATGCTGATAGTGGATTAAAATCCATGGCATGTTCCATCATTTTGGCATTGGGCTCAAATCTTGGCGATAAAAGACAAAATATAGCCTTTGCACTCAATAAAATTGAAGAGCGGATAGGAAACATTACTTCCTTATCCGCTCTTTATGATACTGTGCCGGTCGGTTTTTATTCGACACAGAATTTTATCAATTGTGTTTGCGAAGTGGATACAAATTTAAACGTTTTAGATCTATTCTCAATAACTCAAGAAATTGAAAAAGAGATGGGTAGATCAAATAAAAGCACGAATGCCAATTATTCAGACAGAATCATCGACATCGACCTGATCATGGCGGGAAATTTGATTCTCCAGACAGAGAGGCTCACGATTCCGCATCCGTTATTCCATACACGGGATTTTGTACTTACGCCGTTGTGTGAGATTGCACCCGAAAGGATACATCCTGTTATCGGAAAAACCATTCGCCAGTTAAAAGAAGAACTGGATCAAAAAATAACTCAACTGGAATAATTTGTCAAGATCCATAAAAATTTGTGGGCCAGAACAAAAAACAAAAGTTATAACGAAAAAAAGTTGCATATTTGTGTATTGATAAGAATAGCATAAATGGATTTCGTAGGTAAGAATTACGATCATTTTCTGGGTTACGCCTTGAGTGGAGGTGGAGCAAAAGGTTTTGCTCATTTGGGAGCGTTGCGTGTATTGGAAAAGTCCGGATTAAAACCCGACATTATTGCCGGCACCAGTGCAGGGGCCCTGGCTGGTGTTTTTTATGCCGACGGATACCATCCCGATGAAATTGCCGAACTTTTTCGCAAACGTGAATTCAGGGAATTTGTGGAGTTTACCATTCCCAAAACCGGGTTTTTTAAGAACATGGGATTGCATAATTTTCTGAAAAAAAATCTAAGGGCCAAACGGTTTGAGGAACTGCAAATACCTTTTTGTGCCGTAGCTACCGACTGGAACAGGGCTGCCACTGTTGTTTTTTCAAATGGAGATAAACTCGTAGACGCAGTGGTAGCGTCCTGCTCTGTGCCTGTGGTCTTTTCTCCTCATGCTATTCATGGTATCCATTATGTGGACGGAGGGCTACTAAAAAATTTTCCTGTTTCGGTCATCCGTAAAAAGTGTAAGTATGTAATTGGGGTAAATGTATCACTGATGATACCACCTGCAGGAAAAGACAACATCAAAACCATCATGGAACGGACATTCAATCTGATGTCCAATTCAAATACCCTGTTTGATAAAGCATACTGTGACATACTGATCGAAACCAGGGGTATAGAAAAGTACTCGATGTTCGATTTACATAATCAGGAAGCCATCATGGAGGCCGGTTATCATCATGCAGCCATGAAAATGAGCGAAAAAGAATCATTGAAAATCGTGAAAAAATGTCACAGACATGACGAGTTGGTAAAGAAAGTACAGAGTCATATCCATTTTTTTAAAGGAGGCCTCAAATCATAACATCAAAACCTTATGCGTAAGAATAAAATTTTTATTTATCAATTGTTACCCAGATTATTTGGAAATAGCGCTACAGGAAATAAGCAAAACGGTACCATAGAAGAAAACGGATGTGGAAAATTCAAAGACATCTCCGACACTGTTTTACAAAAAATAAAAGAGAACGGATATACCCATGTTTGGTACATCGGTATCCTGGCTCACGCATCTGCCACCGATTATACCCGTTTCGGCATTCCTGCCGAATACCCGGAGATTATCAAGGGTAAAGCGGGATCACCTTATGCAATACGTGATTATTACGATGTGGATCCTGATTTGTCAATAAACATTCCGCGACGAATGCAGGAATTTGAAGCATTGATCCATCGCACCCACAAAGCCGGATTAAAGGTGATCATCGACAATGTACCCAATCATGTGGCTCGGAATTACCGATCAGTCAGCAAACCGGATGATACCTCTGATTTAGGGGAAGATGATGATCCTTTCACCGGTTTTTCACCCCAAAATAACTTCTATTATCTTCCCGGAAATGAACTGGAGATTCAACTCCCACCCGACAAACTGGCAAAATCGACCTACAAAGAATCTCCCGCTAAAGCAACCGGAAACGACTGTTTTACGCACAGGCCTACACAATATGACTGGTATGAAACGGTGAAACTCAATTATGGCGTGGATTATCTGAGTGGTAAATCTGAACATTTTGACCCGGTCCCCGATACGTGGGTAAAAATGAGAGATATTCTGCTCTTCTGGGCCGAAAAAAGAATAGACGGATTTAGATGCGATATGGCGGAGATGGTTCCACTGGTTTTCTGGCAATGGGTTATACCACAGGTCAAAATAAAATATCCCGGTATTATCTTTCTCGCCGAAATATACAATCCTGCTGCATACCGCAATTTTCTACACGACAACGCATTTGATTATCTGTATGACAAGGTAGGGTTGTACGATGTATTGCGTGACGTGTCATCTGGTTACCGGTCTTCCGCCGACATTACCTTCGTGCTAAACAGTGTGGGTGATATTCAGCACCAGATGCTCAATTTCCTAGAGAATCACGATGAACAAAGATTGGCCTCCGATTATTTCCTGAAGGAAGGTGAGAACGGAAAGGCGGCCATGATTGTCACCTGCTGCATTAACAGAAATCCAGTCATGGTTTATGCAGGCCAGGAGTTGGGGGAAAAAGGCATGGATGAGGAGGGATTCAGTGGCAAGAATGGACGTACGACCATTTTCGACTATTGGTCGGTAGATACACTTCGCCGATGGAATAACCAGGGTAACTGGGACGAAAGCCTGCTAACCCAAAAAGAAAGAAGTCTGCAGAATTTCTATAGCCGACTGATCAGACTATGCAACGAGGAAGAAGCACTATCAAACGGATCTTTTTATGATTTAATGAGTGCCAATTACGAAAACCGGAATTTTGATTCCACCCGTTTGTTTGCTTTTATGAGAGGTACGAAACGGTCGTTGTTACTGGTCGTTGTCAATTTCGACAAAAAAGAACAGGAGTGTACGGTGCATATTCCCGTTCATGCCTTCTCTTTTTTCGATAGGATAGATACCGGAAAAGGAATATTAACTCCTCTTTTGAAGACAGATAGCGGTGAGATTTCATACTCCGTCGAACATCCCTTCAAAATCAAACTGGCAGCCTGCACCGGAGAAATATATCGCATTTCTTTTTAAGATAAATGGTTTTATTGCGTATAGTTTTTGTACTTTTGTAAAAACTTTTGTACGATTTCAGAGAGAATAATCACGTAAGAACTATATCATTGTTTTTTCAAAATTAAAAAGCATGCAGGAGAGACCTTTTAAAATCTTTTCGGGAAGTAAATCACGTTATTTCGCCGAGAAGGTATGTAACAGCCTGGGTTGCCCCCTGGGTAACATGATCATCGAACATTTTGCCGACGGTGAATTTGCCGTCTCTTACGAAGAATCCATTCGAGGCAAACAGGTATTTCTGATCCAGTCCACCTTCCCAAATTCGGATAATCTGATGGAATTATTGCTGATGATTGATGCGGCAAAGCGTGCTTCGGCAAAATCAATCGTGGCGGTCATTCCCTATTTCGGATGGGCAAGACAAGACAGAAAAGATAAACCACGGGTAAGCATCGGCGCGAAGCTGATTGCCGATATGCTCGCAGCAGCCGGAATTAACCGGTTAATCACCATGGATCTTCATGCCGATCAGATACAGGGATTTTTCAACGTACCTGTCGATCACCTATATGCCTCAGGCGTGTTTATTGAGTATATCAAACAACTTGATTTAAACAACATGGTAATTGCCACTCCCGACGTGGGGGGTACAAAGCGTGCCAGTGCTTACTCCAAATTCCTGGGTTGTCCCATGGTCATTTGCTATAAGCTTCGCAAAAAAGCGAATGAAATATCTGATATGCAAATTATTGGGGATGTGAAGGGAATGGATGTGATGCTGATTGATGACATCGTGGATACGGCGGGTACCATTACCAAAGCGGCCGACCTGATCATGGAGAACGGAGCCAACTCTGTGCGGGCAATTGCAAGTCATGCAGTGATGTCAGACCCTGCCTCAACAAGGGTAGACCAGTCGCACCTAAAGGAAATCATTTTCACCGATAGCATCCCATATTCAAAAAAATCGGAAAAGGTGAAGGTGCTCTCCGTAGCGGACATGTTTGCCGACTCCATCATGCGGGTATGCAATAACGAATCAATTAGTTCGTTGTACGTAGTCTGAATACCTCGAAAATCCCTGTTTTCTATCTTGTTTCCTTTTCAGTCATTGTCTGAAATAAGGATCGGATTAAAAAA
>DFYK01000064.1 GCA_002383605.1 Proteiniphilum sp. UBA4084
GTTATTGATATTGAAAAGTTAAATGCTGAAATAGCTGAAATAGTAGAACGGCAGACGATATTAAGAAAAGAGGTTGATACGATTGTAGCGGAATTGGAGGGTGCTGAATAATAAAATCCAACGGTTCGGAATTTCCGAATAGTTCAGTGGTTGTTCGGTAACTCCGAACAATCATGTAGGTTAGTTCAAAAATGGTATAGAATGAATACAATAGAAAAACTGATACAGGAACATTGTCCAGATGGAGTGAAGTATAGGGAGCTGAAAGAAGTGGCATATATAGGTACAGGCAGTACCAACGGAAATGAAGCTACTGAGAAAGGAAAATATCCATTGTTTGTGCGTTCTAAGACTGTTAAAATGATTGACACCTATGAATTTGATGAGGAAGCAATAATAATTCCTGGAGAGGGTGGGATTGGTGAAATATTCCATTATGTAAACGGAAAATATGCACTGCATCAAAGAGCATATAGGATTAATATTTTTACTGAGGAAATTTTAGCGAAGTTCATCTATTATTATATGATGGCTAACTTCAAAAAATTTATCTTACAAAAAGCCGTTAACGCAACTGTTAGTTCAATTCGTAAACCGATGATTGAAAAGTTTACTATTCCAATCATTCCTCTTCCTATTCAACAAGAAATTGTAAATATTCTTGAAAAATTCAATCAGCTGGAGGAAGAATTGAATGCAGAACTTGAAGCAAGGCGTAAACAGTATAATTTTTATCTTAACCAATTGATGGGTTTTGATGTAGTGAAGTTGAGTGGAAGACCTTAGGTGAGGTTGGTGAGTTTATTAGAGGTAATGGACTTCAGAAAAAAGACTTCACGGAAACAGGAGTAGGTTGCATTCATTATGGTCAAATTTATACACATTATGGTATTTCTGCCGTTGAAACAAAATCTTTTGTGACTCCAGAACTCGCTAATAAATTAAAAAAAGCGAAGAAAGGTGATTTAATTATTGCAGGCACAAGCGAAAATGTTGAAGATGTTTGTAAGGCCGTTGCTTGGTTAGGAGATGACGAAATTGCGATTAGTGGTGATGCATTTATTTTTACTCCTGATCAAAATTCAAAATATATTTCATATTTTTTTCAATCGGCATTTTTTAATGATCAAAAAATTAAATATACTACAGGTACTAAGGTGATTAGGGTCTCAATTTATAATTTGGGAAAAATAGTGATTCCAATCCCTCCCCTTCAAGAACAAGAGCGCATCGTTTCAATTTTAGATAAATTTGATGCTTTAGTAAATGATGCTACAATTGGTATTCAGGATGAGATTGAGGCGAGGCGCAAACAGTATGAGTATTACAGAAATAAATTGCTTACTTTTAAAGAATTTGAGGAAGTTGGTTAGTATTACTACCCAACTGGTTAGTGCCACTACTTGATGGATAAATGAATCAATTATTATCTGCTCTCAGATAGTGCAAAATTTCCGTAATAATGCACTGTTATAGTGCAAAAATATTATCTTTGTAAAAAACATCGATATGAATAAGCTGTTTGAATACTCCAATAAGCTGGTAAATGAGGTTCATACCAACTTTTTCCGTTATATGTATGATGAGATTAACTGGAATAATCGCATGATATGTTTGATTGGTCCGCGAGGTGTAGGTAAAACAACCCTGGTACTGCAATACATCAAACAAAATCTAAAACCTGTAGATACGTTGTACGTGACAACTGAAGACTTTTATTTTGTAGACAACAAGCTTACAGACCTGGCAGACCGCTTTGTGAAATATGGAGGAAAACATCTTTTTATTGATGAAATTCATAAATATAAGGATTGGTCGAAGGAGCTTAAACTAATTTACGACTACCACAAAGATCTGAAAGTGGTGTTCACCGGATCATCTGTACTGGATATTAAAAAGGGAGCATCGGACCTCAGTAGAAGAGCTGTCGTTTACAATATGCAGGGATTGTCTTTTAGAGAATATCTGAAGCTTTTTCACAACATATCAACCAAAATCTATACTTTGGAAGATGTTTTGGCGCAACGAGTAGTTGAATCGGAATTACAACTTCCACTGCCCTTGTTTGCCGATTATTTAAAGCAAGGTTACTATCCGTTTGCATTGGAAGATGATTTTGAAATTCGAATGAATCAGGTAATTAATCAGACATTGGAGAATGATATTCCGATGTATGCGGATATGAATATTGCAACAGGCAGAAAATTAAAAGAGCTATTGGCCATTGTTGCGAAAAGTGCACCATTTAAACCAAATATGAGTAAAATTGCCGGGATACTGTCGGTCAGCCGGAATAATATTGCTGACTATCTTCTTTATATTGAGGAAGCGGGAATGATTTACCAACTGAGAGATAATACCGGAGGTATTCGTGGATTGGGCAAAGTGGAAAAAGTATACCTGGATAACAGTAATCTGATCTATGCTTTGGCAGATGATAGTTCGGAAAAAGGCAATATCAGAGAAACATTCTTTCAGAATCAATTGCGGGTGAAGCATAAACTGGTCTCATCCAAAGTTGCCGACTTTATGATTAACGATAAGACCTTTGAAGTAGGAGGCAAGTCGAAAGGGCAGAAACAGATCAAGGATGTTGAAAATGGATTTATTGTCAAAGATGATATCGAGAGCGGATATATGAATGTGATTCCGCTATGGCAGTTTGGATTGATGTATTAATTTAGAACAGATATGAGTCACTTTAATGTTGTTGTCGAGAATCCTGAATCTACAGTTGTCGCGGAATACAAGTCGCCCTACAAACGGGTAACGGCTTACCAATCGGAGGCAGAACTTGAAAAAACGCTGATAGAGCAACTACAGAAACAGGCGTACGATTATCTTCCGCTAAAGAGCGAGAAGGATCTGATCGTCAATCTGCGTACCCAGTTGGAGCGGTTGAATGATTATGAATTCAGCGACAACGAATGGGACTTTTTCTTCAGAAATAAGATTGCCAATCAGAATCTGGGTATAGAGGAGAAAACATACATCATTCAGGAGGATTACATTCAGCTGCTGGCATGTGATGATGGGTCGGTAAAAAATATCTATCTGATCGACAAGACCCATATCCACAACAACAGTCTGCAGGTCATCAATCAGTATGAAACTGAAAACGGTACGCACAGCAACAGATATGATGTGACAATCCTGGTGAACGGTCTGCCCATGGTGCATATTGAGCTGAAAAGAAGGGGCATCGAACTGAAGGAGGCCTTCAACCAGATTAATCGCTACAACAGAGAGTCGTTCTGGGCTGACTCGGGATTGTTTGAATATGTGCAGCTCTTTGTTATATCGAACGGCACGTTCACGAAATATTACAGCAATACCACCCGGTTTACCCATATTAAAGAGAAAGCGGAAGGCTCGGTGAAGAAAGGTAAACAGACGAGCAACAGTTACGAGTTCACCTCCTGGTGGGCCGATGCGAACAACAGGCCAATCACCGATCTGATTGATTTTACCGATACGTTCTTTGCCAAGCATGCCATATTGAATCTGCTAACCAAATATTGCATTTTTACATCGGAGAAGCTATTGCTGGTGATGCGCCCTTATCAGATTGTGGCGACGGAACGGATTCTGGGAAGGATTCATGTGGCTTACAATGCAAAGACTATTGGTACGCTAAATGCTGGCGGTTACATCTGGCATACCACAGGGAGCGGGAAAACACTGACTTCGTTCAAGCCGGCTCAGATTGCCAGTAAGTTGCCCTTTATTGACAAGGTGCTGTTCGTGGTGGACAGGAAGGACCTCGATTATCAGACCATGATAGAGTATGATAAGTTTGAGAAAGGGGCCGCAAACAGTAACAAAAGTACCGCCATCTTGAAAAAGCAACTTGAGGATCCCAATGCAAGAATCATCATCACCACCATCCAGAAGCTATCGATCTTTGTCGAGAAGAATAAGAAGCATCCTTCATTCAATCAGCATTTTGTGATCATCTTCGATGAGTGTCACCGCTCCCAGTTTGGTGAGATGCACACGGCCATCAAGAAAAACTTCAAAAAGTATTATATTTTTGGATTTACAGGTACGCCTATTTTTGCAGTGAATGCAAGCAGTGGAGGTAGGATTGATCTGAAGACCACCGAGCAGGCTTTTGGTGAGAAGTTGCATACCTATACCATCGTGGATGCCATTACAGATAAGAATGTGCTGCCTTTCCGCATTGATTATATCAGTACGATGAAGGAAGAGGAGAACATCAAGGATGAAAAGGTGTGGAACATCGACCGGGAAAGGGCTTTGGCATCGCCCAAACGAGTTGGGAACATTGTTTCCTACATCATTGAACATTTCGACCAGAAGACAAAACGAAATTCTTTTTATAAACTGAAAGACCGTCGGCTGTCGGGCTTCAACTCCATCTTTGCGGTCGCCTCCATAGATGTGGCGAGAAAGTATTATACCGAATTCAAAAAACAGTTACAGGATGTGGCAGGCGATAAAAAGCTGAAAGTGGCTCTTATCTACAGTTATGCCGCGAATGAAGGTGATACGGAGATAGATGGTATCCTGGGCGACGAGAACTCGGACGACACGAGCGGACTGGACAAGAGTTCGCGTGATTTCCTGGAAGCGGCTATTGGCGACTATAACGCAATGTTCAAGACCAATTTTGACACATCGGGTGAGAAGTTCCAAAATTATTATAAGGATGTTTCCAATAAGATTAAGAACAGGGAACTGGATCTGCTCATTGTGGTGAACATGTTCCTTACCGGTTTCGATGCTACCACGCTGAACACACTTTGGGTGGATAAGAATCTGAGGTTACACGGATTGTTGCAGGCTTATTCCCGTACGAACCGCATCCTGAATTCGGTGAAGACCTTTGGCAATATCGTCTGCTTCCGGAATCTGGAGGATGCCACCAACGAGAGCATTGCCCTCTTTGGCGATAAGGAGGCTGGGGGAGTGGTGCTGCTGAAAACCTTTGATGAGTATTACAACGGCTATACCGACGGGAATAAGAACGTAACTGGTTATGCTAAACTGGTGGATACCCTGCAGGAGAAGTATCCTCTCGATGTACCGATCGTGGGTGAGCAGAACAAGCGGGAGTTTATCAAACTGTACGGCGCCATTCTGAAGGTGAGGAATATCCTTTCGTCGTTTGACGAGTTCAAAGGCAGGGAAATTCTGACTGAACGGGATGTCCAGGATTATCACAGCGCGTACATCGACCTCTACAAGGAGTTTCGGGATCTGAACAGGCGGGATTCTGAAAATATCAACGACGACATTGTTTTTGAGATGGAGCTCATCAAGCAGGTCGAAATTAATATCGACTATATCTTGATGCTGATCAAGAAATATCATGAGGATCATGTGAAGAACAGGGAGATTAAGATCGATATTTACAAGGCGATTGATTCGAGCGTGGAATTGAGGAATAAGAAGGAGCTGATTGAGACGTTTATTGAGTCTTTGACTCCAACGACCGATGTGGATGACGACTGGCATAAGTTCGTAGACGAGAAAAAGATGGAGGAGCTGGATCGGATTATCGGGGAGGAGAACCTGAACCGGGAGGCGACCTATAATTTTGTGGACAATGCATTCCGGGATGGTTATGTGCAGACCACCGGCACGGCTCTGACAAAAGTGCTGCCGCCCATGTCGAGATTTTCCGCCAGAAGTGAACGTCCCCGAAAACGGGAGAATGTACTTGCGAAACTAAGCGAGTTTTTCAATAAGTTCTGGGATATTTCCGGAGGTAAGTTGTTTCGTGACAGATAACCGAAAGCATTTTTTTATCAAAGCAATCAAATAAACATGCAAAAATAAACTTGTGTTTTAAATTTACACGAAAATGATTATATTTGTGAACTGAACATCCGAATTATTGTAATGAACAGTTCACGAAACAGGGATATCTTGTTTTCTATCTACAGTGATAAAAGAACAGTGTTTACACTGAATGATATTGCTGTACTTACCGGCGAAAGTAACTTCAACAACCTGAATAAGAAGATCAACTACTACGTTGGACAAGGCAGATTGGAGAGGCCTCGCAAGGGGATTTACGTGAAAAAAGAATATAACCCGGAAGAACTTGCCTGCAAGATTTATACACCGTCCTACATCTCCCTGGAGTATATTCTACAGGAAGCCGGTGTTATTTTTCAGTATGATAGTCGAATTACTTCCGTGTCCTACCTGAGCCGGGAAATTGAAGTAGAAAATAAGACTTATTCATACCGTAGAATTAAAGGCGAGATAGTAGTGAACACCGCGGGAATTATCAGGAATGCCAACATCAATAAAGCCACGGCTGAAAGGGCTTTTTTGGATATGATATACCTGAATGGAGAACGTTATTTCGATAATCTCAAGCCGCTCGACAAGGATTTTATGAAAAGACTTCTTCCCCTATATAACTCAAAAATCTTATCGGAACGGGTCGGTAAAATATTGAAGAATGGTGGATATCGCTAAACATAAATTGTATCTGTTCCAGATATTGAAAGATATCTATACCGATATAGAATTGTCTACTTCCTTGGGTTTCAAAGGGGGCACAGCACTTATGTTTTTTTACGACTTGCCAAGATTTTCTGTTGATCTTTATTTTAATCTGCTTGATCGTGAAAAAGAAAAGTTGATTTATGACAAAGTGCGGAAAATATTACGCGACTATGGCAATATTCACGATGAGGCAATGAAGTTTTATGGCCCTGTGGTGGTGCTGGATTATGGTTTTGGAGAACGAAAGTTGAAAATAGAGATTTCTAATCGTGATTGGGACGACCGGTATGAAATAAAAAATCTTCTGGGTGTGGATATGAAGGTAATGGAAGCATCCCACATGTTTGCACATAAGCTTTGCGCATTGTTGGATAGGAGTGAGGTTACCAATCGCGACATCTTTGATAATTGGTTCTTTATGGAACGTAGAACTCCAATCAATAAAAGAGTCGTGGAAATGCGAATGGGGATGCCCCTGAGCCAGTATATTCAAAATTGTATTGATCTGCTGGAATCAATGAGTGACAGGAAATTGCTCGACGGCCTGGGAGAACTCATGGAGGATGATATGAAAAAGTTTGTTCGGACCAAACTTCGGACTGAAACAATTTCGTTGCTGAGATTCTACAAAACTTATCCTGTCATCTCGGAATAGTCGTACCCGGTTGGATGCCACCAGCCTTACTCTACCGACTGGGGATGATTGAAGTTTAAATTATCTTATTATATGTATCATTGCAGTCAGGTATAAGCTGACAATTTGGTTATGCAGGAAAAGAATATATCTTCACATATTCAGTTGGTTAGTACCGCTACCCAACTGAAATTTATTAAAAAAACAGGGCGAATAAAGTCATTTTTTTGCAAAGGTTGGACGAAAAAAAATTACAATTGACAAAAGATGTCAAAAAAGACATTTTCCTTTGTACAGTCTTTATGGGTTGTGCAAATAGTGTTTATGGGAANNAAAAAACTTTTTTATAGATTTGTAATTGAAAATCTTGTTTTTTGCGCTCAATGCAGAGAGACCGCTCACGAAGGCATAGAAGTGACAGAAGTTTACCTGACCGCGTTGAACGATGTCAGGGTGCAGGGCAGATGTCGTAAATGCAACGGCGAAGTAATCCGTCTCTTCGCTTTTGGGGGAAATAAAGCGTTTTACGAGAAGGCCTGCCGGTTGCGTGAGTCGATAAGTTAAATGGCATAATTGAAATATCATGGATCAACCCAAACTGGAGCGACTGCTCCGACTGATGAAACTGCTCACGGCCAACAACTACCTGGCCGTGGAGGAGATTGCAGACAGGCTCTCGATCACTCCCCGCTCGGTGTACCGATACATCGACACCTTTCGCTCTGCGGGCTTTGTAATCAAGCGGAGGGACGGATGCATTCGCCTCGACAAATCGTCGCCCTACTTTAAGGAGATCAGTGAACTGATTCATTTCACCGAGGAGGAGGCTTACATCCTGAAGTCGGCCATCGAGAGCATCGACGAGAACAACATCCTGAAGCAGAACCTGAAGAAAAAACTCTACACGGTCTACGACTATAAGATTCTGGCGGAGACCATCGTCCACGGTAGGCACAGCCGCAATGTACATCAACTGGTACAGGCCATGGAGAACAGGCAGAAGGTGATTCTGAAAAAATATGCCTCGTCACATGGCAACGATATCCGCGACCGTAGGGTGGAGGCCTTCGCCTTCACCACCAACTATGAACAGGTATGGTGCTACTGCCTAGAGGAAAGGGAAGTGAAGCTCTTCCGTGTGTCCCGCATTGGTGCTGTGGAGATCCTGTCGGAGCCGTGGCAACATGAAGGGGAACATGTGGCGGGCTATATCGATATCTTCCGGATACACAGCAACCGGAAGCTGCCCATTGTGCTGAAGATGGGACTTCGTGCCACCAGCCTCCTGGCGGAGGAGTTTCCGCTGGCTGCCCCGCAGCTGCAGAAGCTGCCGGACAACCATTGGCTGCTCAAAACCGAGGTCTGCTCATACGAAGGGGTGGGGCGCTTTGTACTGGGACTTCCGGGGGAGATCGAGATCATCGAGTCGCCGGAATTTTTGGACTACATCTCCAGGCAAATAAATAAAATGAAAAACGTGTAACCTGACAAAAACCTTCTTACAATTCACCCACCCGAAAGAAACGAAGTGAAGTAAAACACTCCATTTTTATAGGTCTGTGTATATGTAAAGACTTTTATGTATATTTGTCCCGGATGGATGTCATCAACCTTTACCGGAAAAAATAAGAGTTATTAATCAACGATGATACATACATAAAAAACATATACAAATGAAGCAAAAATCTAAGAACGTAACACGGAGAGAGTTCCTGGGCCTCTCGGCACTGGGATTGACGGGACTGACCATTTTACCCTCGTGGACCATGAACGGGGTAAGGATTGCACCGAGTGACCGGATTTATCTGGGATCTATCGGCCTGGGAAGACAGGGGATCAGCGATTTCCATTCATTTTCCCAATGTCCGGGTGTGCAGGTAGTGGCCGGCAGCGATGCGGATTCTATCAAGAACGACCGCTTCAGAAACGTGGTCAAAGGGTGGCAGGAAAAAAACAGTCTGCCCTTGAAATGCGACACCTACGAGTTTTATGAGGACCTGCTGGAGAGAAAGGACATAGATGCGGTCTCCATTGCCACGCCGGATCATTGGCATGCCCTCACGGCCATCCACGCCTGCCAGTCGGGTAAAGATGTCTATTGCCAGAAACCGTTGTCGTACACAATAACTGAGAGCCTGGCCATGGTAGAAGCGGCAAGAAAACATAAACGGGTATTTCAGGTGGGAAGCCAGCAACGCTCCAGCCCTGAATTCCAGAAGGCAGTCGCCCTGGTGCGGGAAGGAAAAATCGGCCACATCGAAAAGGTATACGTGCGCATCGGCGAACCACCGAAGCCTTTCAATCTGCCCGAGATGCCTGTCCCTTCGAATTTGAACTTCAGACTCTGGATGGGGCCGCTGAACGACCCGAAGGTGCATTATAACCCGACCATGTGTCCTCCCATCGCGCCACCCGACTACAAAGAAAAAGGGGAATGGGCCACCTGGCGCTATTACCGGGAGACGGGCAACGGGTTTACGGGCGACTGGGGAGCACATCATTTCGATATTGCACAATGGGCGCTGGGACTCGATGGCACAGGCCCGGTAGAATACATCCCGGCAGGATATAACGGAACGGAATATACGACAGTCAAGTATGCGAACGGCATTGTGATGACAGAACAACCTTTCCGCGAAGACAAGCCGGACGACAAGGGCATACAGTTTATCGGCACCAAAGGATGGGTCAAGGTGGCCAGGGGCTACATTGAGTGTTCCGATCCCTCGTTGCTAAAAAAAACGGAGCAGGAGGTGGCAGCGGGCTCGTTTGAGGTAAGCGCACCCCATATGCAGAATTTCCTGGATGCCATGCGCACGCGACTGAATCCCATTGCACCGGTGGAAGCCGGCTGCAGCACCAACATCCTCTGCTGTCTGATCAACATTGCCACCGAATTGAACAGGCCGGTAAAATGGGATCCGGTGACACTGAGTTTCGGTGATGACAAGGAGGCACAGGCTCACAGGTTGTACAATTATGCCTACAGGGAACCATATAAACTGCCCTATTGGGGATCGTGAACCTGCGTTCGTGTGTGAATTGATGAAATATCGACTAGAAAAAAACTTGACATGATGCATATCGACAAAAAAATTATCTTTTATTTTTTCCTGCTGATGATGACAACGACAATCTCCTCCTCCCTGATTGCGCAAAATAACGACAGCTCCCTGAATGGGAAAAAGGTACTGTTTGTTTACGGGGGATGGGAGGGACATGATCCGGTGCTGACACGCGATATATTTGTGCCCTGGATGCGCTCGGAAGGGGCCGAGGTAGTGGTGAGCGACAACCTGGATGTTTATACCGACAGCACGCTGATGAACAGTCTCGACCTGGTGGTGCAGATTTGGACCATGGGTACCATCACCAAGGAACAGGAAAAGGGTCTGATTACGGCTGTGAAGCGGGGCGTGGGACTGGCCGGATGGCATGGAGGCATTGGCGATGCATTCCGCAACAACGTGGAGTTTCAGTTTATGGTGGGCGGCCAGTGGGTGGCACACCCGGGAGGGGTGATCCACTACGAGGTAAACATTACCGACCATGAAGACAAGGTGACAAAGGGACTAAAGGATTTTCACATGAACTCCGAGCAGTATTACATGCAGGTGGATCCCAATGTGAAGGTGCTGGCCACGACAACCTTCAGCGGGGAGCACGCTCCCTGGATCGAAGGGACCATTGTACCGGTAGTATGGAAGAAGATGTATGGCAAGGGACGGGTCTTTTACTCGTCGCTGGGACATGTGGCCAAAGATTTTGAGGTACCTGAAGTGCTGGAGATCATGCAGCGGGGTATTCGCTGGGCGGTGGTGAGCCTGCATGAGGCACCCGAAAAATGGATGCAGCCGGTGTACGCCCGCTAAAATGGATGCAGGAACGGTTATCTTTGCTGTATTATAATCCGAACTCTTTTGCCAGGAGGGTATAACCTTTTATGCGGGCTTCCGCTTCTGCATAACCGTCTACCAGCATGATCTCATCTACTCCGGTTTTATCTGCCCAGTCGTGCAACTGTTCGGCTACTTTTCCGGGGGTGCCGATTACAAATTTCGACAGTTGACGTTCCCGGATGGCTTTCTCCTGCAATGTGTAAGGATAGTCATTGGCTTCCTTGCTGGTGGGAAAGGTTTTGAATCGTTTCCCGGTAGCAAGCAGGGTCCACATCAACAGGGAGGGGGCGGCGAGATAATGCGCCTCCTCTTCGGTATCGGCGGTGAAGACACTGATGGAGAGTACGCTCTTTGGGGCATCATAATAGACGGAGGGCTTGAAATGCTCCCGATAATACCGCAATACCGGAACGGCCATCTCCGCATTGATCTGTCCGGCAAAGACAAAGCCAAGCCCTTTCTCCAAAGCAAACTGTACACCTCCACCGCTTGATCCCAACATATATATTTTGGGCGTGAGCGACGGATCAGGGTTGGCGATCACGTGGACGAAAGGATGGTCCACGGGCAGGTTGTGTGCGAAGTAACCCAACAGGTCGTTGAGTTGCCCGGGAAAAGTATCTTCCTTCGTGATTTCCCACGAGCGGCGCAGTGCAAGGGCTGTCCTCCCGTCGGTGCCGGGTGCGCGGCCTATGCCCAGGTCAATACGTCCCGGATGCAACGCTTCGAGCATCGAGAATCGTTCTGCCACACTCAGTGCACTGTGGTTGGGAAGCATCACACCGCCACTGCCCACACGAATGCGCTCCGTATTGGCAGCTACATGGGCAATCATGATCTCGGGGAACATGCTCATCAATGCTGCACTGTTGTGGTGCTCGGCAAACCAATAACGGTGATAACCCAGTTTATCGGCCAGTTGGGCAACCTCGGTGGAGTGTTGTAGCACATGGCCGGGAGTGGGATCATTCTCAGTATAATAGGCCAGATCAAGTATGGAAAGCTTTAAATTTTGTGACATCTCTCTTTTATTTAATACGGTTAACCACTGAAAGACCAATTTGTTCAATTTGGTTTGGATAAAAGCGGCTGGTCGTATTGTTTTCGAGTGCCATAATTTGAAATAGATAACAAAAATAACGCATTTTGTGATTCATCTAATGTAATCTTGAATTGAAACGTGTGGGAAAATTTACTATTTTTGTTAACCGTATTCCCGGGAAAACGGATTCCTTTTACTGTTTATAAACCAGCCGGAGCAGGTAAACCTGTCTCCAATCGGGCTGGTTCAAAATAATGTTGTATGCAGATAACCTTAGACAATCAGTTACCCTCCTCTCCATCCTTTCAGGAGGGCATCCGCCGTGCACCGGACCGCGGCTTCCGGCTCACGGAAGCACAGACAATGACCGCTTTAAAAAATGCATTGCGGTATATTCCAACGGCACTGCATGACACCCTGGCACCGGAGTTCCTGAATGAACTGAAAACGAGGGGCAGGATCTATGGATACCGCTACCGCCCCGAAGGGGATCTGAAGGCAAAACCCATTGAGGCGTACGAGGGAAGATGCGTGGAGGGAAAAGCTTTTCAGGTGATGATCGACAACAACCTCGCTTTTGACATTGCCCTCTACCCCTACGAGCTGGTCACCTACGGCGAGACGGGACAGGTATGTCAGAACTGGATGCAATACCGGCTCATTAAAAAATACCTGGAGGTGATGACGCAGGATCAGACACTGGTAGTGGAGAGCGGTCATCCCCTGGGATTGTTTGAATCAAAACCCGATGCACCGCGGGTAATCATCACCAATTCGATGATGGTGGGGATGTTCGACAACCAGGCCGACTGGGAAATCGCAGCACAGATGGGCGTGGCCAACTACGGACAGATGACCGCCGGTGGATGGATGTACATCGGTTCCCAGGGAATTGTTCACGGTACCTTCAATACGCTGCTGAATGCAGGACGACTCAAGCTGGGTATCCCGCATGACCGGGACCTCAGGGGGCATCTCTTTGTCTCGTCGGGACTGGGCGGCATGAGCGGCGCACAGCCCAAAGCGGCCGATATTGCCGGTGCGGTATCGGTGATTGCCGAGGTGGATGCTTCCCGCATAGAGACCCGTAGTCGACAGGGGTGGGTACAGCGTGTCACTGCGGACAAACAACAGGCATTTGATTGGGCGGAGGAAGCTGTGCAAGTCAGAGAGCCGCTGTCGGTGGCGTATCATGGAAACATCGTGGATCTGCTGGAGTATGCCGCGGAGAAGGAGATTCACATAGAGTTGCTGAGCGACCAGACTTCCTGTCATGAACCTTATACCGGGGGCTACTGTCCCGCCGGCATCTCTTTTGAAGAACGTACACGCCTGCTGCACGAAGACCGGGATGCCTTCCGGGTGAAGGTGGACGAATCGCTGCGGCGTCATTATCGGGTAATTAAAAAACTGACTGACCGGGGAACATACTTTTTCGATTATGGAAACTCCTTTATGAAAGCAGTTTACGACGCCGGCGTGAAGGAAATATCGAGAAACGGGGTCGACGAGAAAGATGGTTTTATCTGGCCCTCCTACGTGGAAGATATCATGGGACCGGAGCTGTTCGACTATGGCTACGGTCCCTTCCGTTGGGTTTGCCTGAGCGGGAAGCATGAGGATCTGGTGAAAACAGACCGGGCGGCAATGGCCTGCATAGATCCGGACCGGCGTGGACAGGATCGTGACAACTGGATCTGGATCCGCGATGCGGAGAAGCACAACCTGGTGGTGGGTACACAGGCACGCATCCTCTACCAGGATGCGGAGGGGCGCCTCAGGATTGCACTGCGCTTCAATGAGATGGTACGCTACGGCGAGATCGGTCCGGTGATGCTGGGGCGTGATCACCACGACGTGAGCGGTACCGATTCCCCCTTTCGGGAAACGGCCAATATAAAGGATGGCAGCAACGTGATGGCCGACATGGCGGTGCAGTGTTTCGCCGGCAACGCGGCTCGCGGCATGAGCCTGGTGGCCCTTCACAATGGCGGTGGTGTGGGAATCGGCAAAGCCATCAATGGCGGCTTTGGCATGGTGTGCGACGGCAGCGCGCGGGTGGATGAGATCCTCCGTTCCGCCATGACGTGGGATGTGATGGGCGGTGTGGCGCGGCGTGCCTGGGCGCGCAACCCCAACGCAATCACTACGGCGAAGGAATTCAACAGGTCGCATGCAGATAGCTATCAAATCACTGAGCCTTATCCTGTTGATGAGGAAATGATCAGAAAGTACGTTCTTTCATAGAAGCGTCCGATCTATCTTTTGCTCACGAATTGAAGAATATTTGTGAAATATCACTACTTTTGAAGTGATAGAATTTAATCGTTTATGAACAAGATCATGGAATGTGTCCCCAACTTCAGTGAGGGACGCGACAGAGCAAAAATTGAGAAAATAGCGGATGCCTTTCGGGGAAAAGAAGGAGTGAAGCTGCTGGATTATAGCAGTGATGCCGACCATAATCGCTCGGTGATTACCGTGGTGGGAGAACCGGAACCATTGAAAAAGGCGGTGATCAATGCCATAGGCAGGGCGGTGGAGCTGATCGACCTCACACAGCACAAAGGCCAGCATCCCCGCATGGGAGCCGTGGATGTGGTACCTTTTATCCCGATTAAAAATGTGACGATGGAGGAGGCGATCGCCTGCTCGAAAGAGGTGTCAGAAGCCGCAGCAGAAAAATATCAACTGCCGGTGTTCCTTTATGAAAAATCGGCTACGGCACCGCACCGGGAGAACCTGGCCTCTGTACGTAAAGGGGAGTTTGAGGGGTTGACAGAAAAAATGAAACTGCCGGAGTGGCAGGTCGATTACGGACCTTTATTACCTCATCCCACTGCCGGAGCGGTGGCAGTAGGCGCACGCATGCCGCTGATCGCCTACAACGTGAACCTCGGCACCGATAATTGGGAGATCGCCGATGCCATTGCCAAAAAAGTACGACATATTGGTGGGGGATTGCGTTATTGCAAAGCGATGGGGGTGACAATGCGTGAGCGTGGAATTACCCAGGTATCGATGAACCTGACCGACTATACCCGTACTGCCATTTACCGGGNNGGACTGGTGCCGATGGCGGCACTGGTCGATGCGGCAGCTTACTACCTGGGATTGGAAAACTTTTCGATCAACCAGGTGCTCGAAGCAAAACTGATGGAGTAGATGAGATGAACTGGATTGAAGCGATTGCCGCGTTACTGGGTATCCTCAGCGTATGGTACGCCCGCAAGGAGAACATCCTGGTCTTTCCGTTTGGCATAGCCAGCGTGGCGATCTACATCTACATCTGCTTTGCGGCACGACTGTATGCCAATGCCGGCATCAACGCGGTCTACCTGATATCAAACATCTTTGGATGGTACATGTGGTCTCGGACCGGCGACGACAATGGCACACTGCAAATTAGCAGAAACAGCCGCTTGCAAAATATCCTTTCCTGGGTCGCGGTGGCAATGATCTACCTCGCTGTGTTTTTCCTGTTACGTCGGGTGAACAGTGACGACCACGTCTATCTGCAATCCTGGCTGCCCTGGATCGATGCATTCAACACTTCCTTCTTCCTGGTAGCCACCATCCTGATGGCGATCAAGAAACTGGAGAACTGGCAGTTCTGGATCATCGGCAACATCATCTCCATCCCCATTTATGCCTCTCAGGGACTTTATTTTACCAGTATACANNATCCTGGGCTGGAAGGAATGGAAAGCCAAAGTAAATAATTCATGAACAACCTGATCATACATAATGCGGCACAGGTGGTGACCTGCAGCGGCTTCGCCGGAAAGCGGGGAAAAGAGATGTCTGATCTACAGATCATCGAAAAAGGAACGGTGATTGTGACAGATGGTTTCATCTCACACATTCTGAAAGAGAATGAACCGGTTCCGGTGAATAAACAGAATTACAAAATCATCGATGCCTCCGGAAAGGCGCTGCTGCCAGGCTTTGTGGATCCCCATACCCATTTTGTCTTTGGCGGATACCGGGAGGAGGAGTTCTCCTGGCGGATGCGGGGCGACAGCTATATGGAGATCATGCAAAGGGGTGGCGGCATTGTTAATACCACCCGGACCACCCTTGATGCGACGGAGGAGGAACTGATGGCATCGGGCAGGCAACGCCTCGATGCGATGCTCCGGCTGGGCATCACCACCGTGGAGGGAAAGAGCGGATATGGACTGGACAAGGAGACCGAGCTGAAGCAACTGCGTGTCATGCGGCGACTGAACGAAAGTCACCCGGTGGATATCGTCCCCACCTATATGGGAGCACATGCTCTCCCGCCGGAATGGAAGGGCAGGGAGGATGCGTTTATCGACTTTCAGATTGAGGAGATGTTTCCCCTTGTTGCACAACAGAAGCTGGCCGAGGCGGTGGATATCTTCTGCGAAAAAGGAGTATTTTCCATTGAACAATCAAGACGATATCTGACAGCGGCCCGTGAGCAGGGTTTTCAACTTAAAATGCATGCCGATGAGATCGTGCCACTGGGTGGTGCCGAGCTGGCTGCCGAACTGGGCTGTCTCTCGGCCGACCACCTCCTGCAGGCCTCCGACGAAGGGATCCGTGCCCTGGCAGAAGCGGGGACGGTGGCGACGCTGCTGCCGCTGACGGCATTCTCACTGCGGGAGGAGTACGCCCGCGCACGGGAGATGATTGACGCAGGATGCATTGTGGCGCTGGCTACCGACCTGAATCCGGGCAGTGCCTTCTCCTCATCGGTGCCGCTGCTTTTTGCTCTGGCCTGCATCTATATGAAAATGATGCCGGAGGAGGCAGTGACTGCATTGACCATCAACAGTGCCGCAGCACTGGGTCGTGCCGACCGCATCGGGAGCATCGACATCGGGAAGCAGGGCGACCTCCTCCTGCTGCAGTTCCCCTCCTACAAGTTTCTGCCCTACCATGTGGGAATGAATATTGTGGAGCGTGTGATTAAAAAAGGAATAATCATGGTTTGATGAGCCAATGAGCCAATTACTTGCTAACGGCTGCCGTTGACAACATATCACTACCGAAGCTGAACGCTGAACGCTGACAGCTGAACGCTAAAAATTAAAACAATGAAACTACAAGATCTGACAATCAAACAATTCCTCGAAAAGACCGCTGCAAACGAAGCGGTGCCTGGCGGCGGGAGCAGTGCCGCACTCAGTGCCGCCATCGCTACTGCGCTCACCGAGATGGTGGCCAACCTGACTATCGGGAAGAAAAAATATGTCGCAGTAGAAGAACGAATGAAACAGATCGCTACTGAGATGTCTGCGAACAGGACTTATCTGGTGGACGACATCGATCGCGACGCAGATGCATACCGACTATTGATGGATGCATACCGACTGCCAAAAGAAACGGAAGCAGAGATCGCCTTGCGTGACGAGAAGATTGAGGAAGCCACAAAAATCGCTTCCCTGGTGCCGATGGAGGTGGCGGAACGGGCATACAATCTGCTTGAACCCATGATGGAAACGCTGGAGACAGGAAACAGGAATGCGGTGACCGACGGGCTTGTCGGTCTGATGACCTGCCGCACCGCCATCATGGGGGCACTGCTCAATGTACGCACCAACCTGGGAGGTATCCGTGACAAGGCATTTGTTGCTGAAATGACTGAAAAATGCGACCGGATGGAAAAGGAAACACTGGAAAAGGAGAACCGATCGATCCAATGGGTGAAGACCATGTTGTGAATCAAGAAAAATAATACATCGTATGAAAAACATATATTATATCGGTCAGCACGACCTGACCATCGATGACCTGGAATGGATCATCAACGAGAACATCAGGGTGGAGCTTTCACCCGAAGCGAGAGAGCGGATTCAAAAGTGCCGCGACTACCTGGACCGCAAGATGGAAACACAGCAGGAACCGATCTACGGTATCACCACCGGCTTTGGATCACTCTGCGAACGACCGGTCTCCAGTGAGGATTTGAGTACCCTGCAGGAGAACCTGGTGAAATCACACGCCTGCAGCGTGGGTGAGGAGGTGGCACCGCTCATCGTCAAGCTGATGTTCCTGCTCAAGGCACATGCCCTCTCGCTGGGGTACAGCGGCGTGCAGGTGGCCACCGTACAGCGGATGCTTGACCTGTTCAACAACGACATCCTGCCCATCGTCTACGACAAGGGGTCGTTGGGGGCTTCGGGCGACCTGGCACCGCTGGCCAACCTCTTCCTGCCATTGATCGGTGTGGGGGACGTGTTTTACAAAGGCCGGAAACGCGATATCGGCGATGTGCTGGATGAGTTTGGATGGAAACCCATCAAGTTGAAAAGCAAGGAGGGGCTTGCCCTGCTCAATGGCACCCAGTTCATGTCGGCACACGGCGTTTATGCCATCATGAAGGGGCAACGCCTCTCAAAGCGGGCCGACCTGATCGCGGCACTTTCACTCGATGCCTACGATGGCCATCTGGAGCCGTTCGACGAACGGCTGCACCTGATCCGTCCTCACCCCGGGCAACTGCAGACAAGTAGGAACATAGCCAGTATTTTAGAGGGTAGCGAGCTGATATCCAGCAAGAAAGAGCATCTGCAGGATCCCTATTCCTTTCGTTGTGTGCCGCAGGTACATGGCGCCACCAAAGATGCCATCGACTATGTGAAGCAGGTGGTGCTGACCGAGATCAACTCGGTGACCGACAACCCCACCATCTTTCCCGATGACGACGTGATCATCTCGGGAGGCAACTTCCATGGACAGCCGCTGGCCATTGCCTTCGACTTCCTGGCCATTGCCCTGGCAGAGCTGGGCAACATCTCCGAAAGACGTACGGCACAGCTGATCCTCGGCAAACGTGGCCTGCCGGAGTTTCTGGTGGCCAACCCCGGTCTCAACTCGGGCTTTATGATTCCGCAGTATGTGGCAGCCTCGGTGGTGAGCCAGAACAAGATGTACTGCTATGCCGCCAGCAGCGATTCCATCGTCTCTTCCAACGGGCAGGAAGATCATGTGAGCATGGGCGCCACCGCGGCCATCAAGTTGATTAAAGTGATGGACAATCTCGACATCATCCTCTCCATTGAGCTGATGAACGGTGTGCAGGCACTCGAGTTCCGCCGTCCCCTGCGCTCGTCGCCGCAGATCGAAAAGGTGGTGAAAGAATATCGCAAAGAGGTCCCGTTTATCGACGAGGATATCGTCATGTATAAGGAGATCCGCAAAACGGTGGCGTTCCTGAACAGACTGCATGCGAATGCAGACTGACATCCGATAAAATGGAATTNNATAAATCAATAACAGTTAAATATATTCTAATGGTAGAAGCAATAAGGAAATCGCTGCGGGACTCTCCGGCGGCACGTTGGTCTGCATTGTTCATTGTCTCGTTTACAATGATGTGCGGCTATTTTTTAACCGATATCATGGCACCTCTGGCAGGGTTACTGGAAGGTCAGCTGGGCTGGTCGCGTGCCGAGTATGGCACATTCACAAGCTCTTACGGCTGGTTTAATGTCTTCCTGCTGATGCTGATTTTTGGCGGAATCATCCTCGACAAACTGGGCGTGCGCATCACAGGGGTAGGGGCAGCCGCAGTGATGGTTGCCGGTGCCGCAATCAAGTACTGGGCCGTCTCCGACGGAACATTGCGGGGACAGACACTTTTCGGACTCGATGCACAGGTATTCTGGGCAAGCATCGGCTTCGCTACTTTTGCCGTGGGTGTGGAGGTCGCCGGCATCACGGTCTCAAAGATCATCGTCAAATGGTTCAAAGGAAAAGAACTTGCCACTGCCATGGGTATGCAGGTCGCCATGGCCAGGATAGGTACTGCGCTGGCGTTGGGTTTCTCTGTACCCATTGCCAAAGCAACGGGTGTAATCGATGTTTCCCGTCCGCTGTTGATCGCGCTGATTGGACTCTGTATCGGTCTGATCGCTTTCTTTGTGTATGTGGTAATGGATAAGAAGTTGGATGCATCGGAAGCTGCTATCACAGTGGAGGAGAAGAATGCGGAAGATGAATTCAAATTGTCGGATATCGGCAAGATACTGGGTAACAGAGGTTGGTGGTATATTGCCATTCTCTGTGTACTTTTCTACTCAGCTGTGTTTCCCTTTCTGAAATATGCTACCGACCTGATGGTGAACAAATTCGGCGTGAAGGAAGATCTCGCGGGATTAATACCCATGTTGTTGCCGTTTGGAAATATTCTGCTGACACCCTTTTTTGGCGGTATTTACGACAAGAAAGGAAAAGGGGCGACCATCATGATCATCGGGGCCATCCTTTTGATTATCGTACACGCGCTCTTCTCTGTGCCGTTTTTTCATAGCTGGATCTTCGCGATGGTGCTCGTCGTGTTCCTGGGCATCGCCTTCTCACTGGTGCCTTCTGCCATGTGGCCCTCAGTGCCCAAGATTGTACCGGAAAAACGATTGGGTACAGCTTACTCGCTGATATTCTGGGTACAGAACTGGGGATTGATGGGTGTGCCGCTACTGATCGGATGGGTGCTGGAGAAGTATTGTGTCACGGGACAAACAGTACGCGACGGACTGACCGTGAACACATACGATTACACCCTGCCGATGTTGATCTTTACTAGTTTTGGTGTGCTGGCACTGATCTTTGCTTTCCTGCTGAAAGCGGAAGACAAACGGAAAGGTTACGGGCTGGAATCACCGAATATAGAGGGATAAGCGGTCAGGATTCAGGATTCAGGATTCAGGAATCAGGAATCAGCTTTGGTAGTAGAATGTTGCTAAGGGCAGCGGTTTGGGAAAAAGCGGTCAGCTGTCAGCTTTTTAGCTTTCAGGTATCAGCTATCAGCTATCAGCGATCAGCTTTGTGAGTTGAATATTGTAAAGAACAGCGGTTTGGGAGTAAGCTTCCAGCTTTTAGCTGAAAGCTTACTTATATATTAACACCAAAGAGATAGCCCACAAGGGCAGATAGCCCCATCGCCACGGTACCCCATATTACAATCCGAAAAACACCCTTCATTATTTTCGAACCTCCTGTTTTGGCGGATACTGCACCCAGCACAGCAAGAGCGATAATTGTAAAAGCGTACAGCGAGTATACCATATTGGATATAGGGGTAAACAATACAACCAATAGAGGCAGTATTCCTCCTACAAGAAAAGAGGCACAGGAAGCCAGGGCAGCCTGAACAGGATTGGCCTGGCTCATTTCGTTGATGCCCAGTTCATCTCTCACATGAGCGCTCAGTGCATCTTTTTCAGTCAATTCCCTGGCAACCAACATCGCCGTTTCTTTTTGTAAGCCGCGTCGCTCATATATTTCCGATAAAATCTTTAATTCTACATCGGGCATAGCTTCTAATTCCTGCCTCTCTCTTTCAATGTCCGATTTTTCGATATCCGTTTGTGAACTGACTGATACATACTCACCGGCAGCCATTGAAATTGCACCGGCAACCAAACCGGCGACGGTCGCCAGCAAAATAGGAGCTCTTTCTGAATTTGCAGCTGCCACACCAATGGCAAGACTTGAAATAGAGATTATTCCGTCATTCGCCCCTAACACAGCGGCTCTGAGCCAGTTACTACGGCCGATGAAATGACTGTCCAGATAGTTGTCAATGGTAATTGTTTTATTTTCCATTGTTTTTTAATTCTTAATTTGTTATTTTATGTAGTAATTATCAGCATCTTCCAATTGTTCATTTTATAATGGAATCAGGTACGCCGCATAGATATGGCTGGCCAGTCCCAGGAGTACGAAAATATGAAAAATGGCATGCACAAACTCCCTTTTTGCAGTAGCGTAGATCACAGCCCCGGCAATATAGAAAACTCCACCTGCAATCAGCCAGATCACTGTTCCCATGACATCCTGTGCCCGCGCCACCGCCATCAACGGCTTAAAGGCGATCAGCACGATCAGTCCCATTAACACATATGAGGCGGTTTTTAGATGACTGTTTCGCTTCAGTGGCCGGAAGCTGATGATGATTCCGGCGAGCGCGATGAACCAGACCAGCAGAAAAATGAACCACCCCCAGAAAGGTGTATCGCGTAAAAGGATGAGCGTGAAGGGGGAATAGCTGGCTGCGATAAGCAGGTAAATACTCGCATGGTCGAAATGACGTAATTTTGCTTTTCGTGCAGACTCCTGCACCCAATGATAGATGGTGGAGGCGCTCATACAGGCAATCATCCCGAACCCGAAAAGGGCATATCCCAGCAGGGCACGGTTGTTGTCTGCCGCCATCGCCCGGCTCAACAGTAGTAGAGTCGCAGCCAGACTCATGAGTACACCAAAACCATGGGTCAGGAAGTTGATTCGCTCCTCACGTTTGGTGTAAAATTTTTCGTTTGTCATATCATGACAAATGTACATAAAAGTCTTAACTTATACACAGACCCATAAAAATTGAATGTTTTACCTCACTTCACTTCATTTCGTTCGGGTGGGTGAATAGCAAGAAGCCACAACTTTCTTTATATTTGAAGATTATTAAAAACTAAAACATTCAACATGAAGAAAGTATGTGGCTTAGATGTGCACAAAGATAACATCAACTAAATGATTTTACCCAATCTTTGTTGAACAAAATCCTTGTGAAAAAAATTTTTGTTCATTAGAAGTATCTTTTGTGCGATTTACAATGGAGAAGATTATTCCCAGGTAAAGGAATTTAGTACGATGACGCCCAATATCTATTCGATGGGCGAGTATTTACAGTCTGAAGACGTGGAAGAGGTAGCCCTGGAAAGCACGGGGATTTACTGGATCGCGGTATGGGATATGTTGTACGGGATGGGGTTCAAGTTGACACTTGTCAACCCCTATTTCATCAAGCAGATGCCGGGTCGTAAAAGCGATGTTAAAGACGCACAATGGATAGCCACCTTGTTGCATAAAGGCATGCTGCGCGGTAGTTTTGTTCCGCCCCCGGTGATCCGGGAGTTGCGGATTTACTCCCGCAAACAGGGCAAGCTCAAGCAGCAAGTCACCCGGGTTTTGACGGCCATGGACGATATCCTGATTAAATGCGGAATCAGGGCCAGCAGTTGTCTGAGCAGCATCAGTACCAAAAGTTTCATGTGTATCGTTGAAGCACTTATAGCCGGATGGAGTGACCCGGGTTACCTTACAAGCCTGGTCTACGGGAACAGGAAGAACAAGCAGAGCGGGAAATTGAAAGAGGCGCTCACCGGCAATGTCAAGGCGCACCACCGTCAGGAGTTGTCGTGGATCAAACAGGAATATGACATGTATCAAATGCAGATATCGGAATGCCTGTCTCAAATGTGCCGGATATGCGACGAACATTTTTCGGTCATGGTAAAGCTTTTGCAAACCATTCCCGGGATAAGCCAGATAGCCGCCATGACGATCATAGCCGAAACGGGCGGAGATATGAGTGTCTTTGAAAGTAGCGACAAGATTGTCGGCTGGGCGGGATTACGTCCAAGGAATGATGAAAGTGCCGGCAAATACAAGAGTACCGCTACCACCAAAGGGAACAAGTACCTTCGTTCAATTCTGGTGCAGGTTTCATGGGCAGCTTCCCGGATGAAGGGTTCGTTCTTCAAGGAAAAATTTCAACATCTGGCCATGCGTAAACCCAGGAAAAAGGCGTTGATTGCCATAGCCAGAAAGCTGCTCGTTATCATATGGAACGTACTGAAATACGCTGAAGAATACAATCCGAAATTAGTTCCTGTTCAAGACCCGGTGAAAATGAAAGCCAGGATGGCATATCATAAGAAGGAATACGAGAAAGCGGCGAACCTGCTGAATATTACAGGATAGGACAAGCGTAAAGGCCGGGTATTTTTGTGGTGGCTCAAGACCCCGTTGACAAATAGGCCAATGCATCAGTCGTGACTCTCACGACGTTAAGAACACAGACCTGGGTTAATGTTTTTCGTCAGACGAAAGGCCAAGCCCGCAGAAGAAAATCGCATATTGTAAGGCGTACTCACGCCCTCCCTACGAACAGTGGGGTGTGGTTACTTTGCCCTTACTCAAGAGTTTATAAGGCTTTGTGTATGATATTCTTTGATATCGTGGAATTTATAGAAGAAAGATACCCAAATTTTGCTATTCCTAAACAGAAAAATATTTTTGAATAACGAACGCTTATGAATTCAAGCTGAATCCTGCTACCAAATATAAATTGCCAAAAAAAATTATCGGAAGTTATCCCGGGAGTACTTTCTCGGTTGTTACTCCTGATAATATGGAGGAGTTTTTACTCAAATAAGGGTGCAGCTTAAATCTCATGCATTTTACACCTCTGCCAAAAAGTCATATTTTCCTGTTTGGCAAAGAATTTGACCCTTTCTGACTATAAACCCGTACCCTCTCAGTGTCACGCAGTGATATAGAAAGATGAAGTCGGTACTAACAATTCGACCGGGCTTTTGTTAATATAAGAGAATGATTCACAAATTGAGATCGGATTTAAAACAGAAAAAGGAAAAACAAACGATATGAATTTCAATAACTTTACCATCAAGGCGCAGGAGGCGGTACAGAAGGCCATTGAGATTGCGCGGGGAAATAACCAGCAGATGATTGAGCCGGCTCACCTGTTGAAAGGGGTGGTGCTGGTGGGTGAAAATGTGACCAGCTTCCTGTTTCAGAAGCTGGGTGTGAATGCACCAAATCTGGAGAAGGTGGTCGACAGCGAGATAGAATCTTATCCGCGTGTATCGGGTGGCGAGCCCATGCTGAGCAGGGAGACCAATGCGGTTTTCCAGAAGGCGACGGATCTCACCGGCAAGATGGGCGATCAATATGTTTCTATTGAACATCTGTTACTGGCTCTGGTTCAGGAGAACAACAATGCATCCCGCATGATGCGCGATGCCGGCATCACACCGGCTGAGTTGCAGAAAGCGATACAGGAATTGCGTAAGGGAGAGAAGGTAACCAGCCAGACAGCAGAGGAGACTTATCAGTCGCTGAGCAAGTATGCCATCAATCTGAATGAACGTGCCCGCAACGGCAAGCTCGACCCGGTGATCGGCCGTGATGAGGAGATACGCCGTGTACTGCAGATCCTCAGTCGTCGTACCAAAAATAATCCCATCCTGATTGGTGAGCCCGGAACAGGTAAGACTGCCATCGCAGAGGGACTGGCACACCGTATTGTGCGGGGTGACGTGCCGGAAAACCTCAAAAGCAAACAGTTATTTTCACTCGACATGGGCGCACTGATTGCCGGAGCCAAATACAAGGGAGAGTTTGAGGAACGATTNNGGCGCGCTGGTGGCCGGCGCCAAATACCGTGGAGAATTCGAGGACCGGCTCAAGGCGGTCCTGAAGGAGGTGACGGGCGCGGAGGGACAGATCATCCTTTTCATCGACGAGATTCATACCCTGGTGGGCGCCGGCAAGAGCGATGGGGCAATGGATGCTGCCAACATCCTGAAACCGGCCCTGGCGAGGGGAGAACTGCGTGCCATCGGAGCAACCACGCTCGATGAATATCAAAAGTATTTCGAGAAGGATAAAGCGCTGGAACGACGCTTCCAGATGGTGATGGTGGAAGAACCGAGCGAGTCGGACAGTATCTCCATCCTGCGCGGACTGAAAGAACGCTATGAGAACCACCACAAGGTGCGCATCATGGATGAGGCAATCATCGCAGCAGTGCAGCTGTCACACCGCTATATCACCGACCGGTTTCTGCCCGACAAGGCCATCGACCTGATGGATGAAGCTGCTGCCAAGCTGCGTATGGAGGTCGACTCGGTGCCGGAGGAGCTGGATGAGATCATGCGGCGTGTGAAGCAGCTGGAGATTGAACGGGAGGCGATTAAACGAGAGAATGACCAGCCGAAAATGGAGCTGCTGACCCGTCAGATTGAGGAGCTAAAAGCGGAGGAGGCCGATTACAAGGCCAAGTGGCAGTCGGAGAAGGAGCTGATCAACAAGATTCAACAAAACAAAATCGACATAGAAGATGCCAAATTTGAGGCAGACCGGGCCGAGCGGGAGGGCGACTATGGCAAAGTAGCCGAGCTGCGCTATGGCAAAATCAAGGAGATGGAGAACTCCATTGAAGCACTGCAGGAGGAGTTGCATGTGCGTCAGGGAGTTCGCGCCATGATCAAGGAAGAGGTCGACGCGGAGGATATTGCAGACGTGGTGTCGCGCTGGACGGGTATCCCGGTGAGCAAGATGTTGCAGAGCGAGCGGCAGAAGCTGCTTCATCTGGAGGATGAACTGCACAAACGTGTGATCGGACAGGATGAAGCCATCACGGCTGTATCGGATGCGGTGCGGCGTAACCGGGCGGGGCTGAGCGACCCGAAAAGACCAGTCGGTTCATTTATCTTTTTGGGGACCACAGGCGTCGGAAAAACGGAGCTGGCCAAGGCCCTGGCAGAGTATCTGTTTGATGATGAAAATATGATGACCCGCATCGACATGAGCGAGTACCAGGAGAAGTTCAGCGCCACCCGACTGATTGGTGCACCTCCGGGATATGTGGGGTATGACGAGGGGGGACAGCTCACCGAGGCTATCAGGCGCAAACCCTATTCGGTGGTGCTGTTCGACGAGATTGAAAAGGCACATCCCGATGTGTTCAACATCCTCCTGCAGGTGCTGGACGATGGAAGGCTGACCGACAACAAGGGCAGGGTGGTGAACTTCAAAAATACAATCATCATCATGACTTCCAACCTGGGATCGAACATGATTCGGGAGAACTTTGAAAGAATTACACCCACGAACAGGGAAGAGATTATTGAGAAGACGAAGAACCTGGTGATGGATATGCTGAAAAAGACTATCCGGCCTGAATTTCTGAACCGGATCGATGACATCATCATGTTCGCTCCGTTGAAAGAGTCGGAGATTGAACAGATCGTCCGCATACAACTTGGGGGTGTACGGAAGATGCTGGCTGAAAACGGCATCGAACTGCAATATACGGAAGAAGCATTGAAGAGCATCTCAGCTGCCGGTTTTGATCCTGAGTTTGGAGCTCGTCCCGTGAAGCGGGTGATTCAGAGTAAGGTGTTGAACCAGTTGTCGAAAGATCTGCTCGGAGGTACGCTCGATAAAACAAAACCGATTACCATTGATGCGATTGACTACACCATCTTCTTTCGCAACTGACCGCTGCCATTAGAGACTGAATGGCTGTTGCATGATGACGTCAGGCTTTGTTGTTAATTAAAAAGTTTTTCGATGCTTTTTAGTGATTTATTCAGGAAGAAGACCACCACCTGGTCATAGGGCTCAATCAGCGTGTCTCCGTCGATGAGCATTGGCTCTCCGTTTCTGATGAGTGCGCCGAACGTAATATCGGGCGGCAGGTCAAGGTTCTTGATCAATTTTTTGGTGACCCGCGAGTTGGGTTTGGCAATGACCTCTCCCACGTTGGCGTCGGCAAAGGTGAGGCTCTTGATGTTGGAGGCGTCTGCCTTCAACAGCAGTTCATATATTTTGCTGGCTGAGATCAGTTTTTTGTTGATGACAGTACCAATATCAAAGCGTTCCGCCATCGATATATAGTCGATATTTTCCACTTCGGCCACTGTTTTCTTTACACCGTAGCGTTTGGCCATCATACATCCCAGAATATTGGCCTCAGAATTATCGGTCAGTGCCAGAAAGGCATCGGCATCGGCAATTCCTTCACGTACGAGAAACTCGGCATTGCGCCCATCTTCCACAAAAATGGTCACATTGGGTGGCACCAACTCAACCAGTTTTTCTGCGCGCTCCCTATCCTGTTCGATGATCTTGACGTTGATATTTGGGGGAAGCTGTTGGATCGTGCGCATGGTGATGCGGCTGCCTCCCATGATGATGATGCGTTTGGTCTCAAACGATTTTTTTCCGAGTAACTCCGGCAATACCTGTACATGCTTGCGCATTGTCGTGAAGTAAAGGATGTCGTTTGCCAGCACCTGATCGCTACCTTTGGGTATCAGCGTATGTGTATCCCTTTTGATGGCCACAAGGTGAAATTGTTTGTTTTCCTGTGTTAACTCGTACAGATATTTGTTGACGATGGGGGCATTTTCCCGCACTTTGGCGCCGACAAGAATCACAGTTCCGTTGCAAAGCTCCCACCAAAAGCGGGTCCAGGGTGTTTTTAGCGCCATCGCAATCTCACGGGCTGCGCTTAGTTCAGGATAGATCATGGAATGAATACCCAGTTTCTCAAAAAAATCAGTATTTTTGGGTAGCAGGTATTCATAGTTATCGATGCGGGCGAGCGTTTTCTTTGCGCCCAAATTGGTTGCAAGCATGCAGGATGTGATGTTTCTGGACTCCTCCGGTGTTACACCTATGTACAGGTCGGTATTACCCACTCCTGCTTCGGTCAGGTCCTTCAGGGAAGTACAGTTCCCAATATACGTGAGAATATCGGTGTTATCGCGTGTGATGGCCAGTCGTTCCTTGTTGGCATCCATGAGCGTTATTTCGTGATCTTCCTGCCCCAGAAGTTTAGCGAGGTGTGTTCCAACGGCGCCGGCACCGGCAATTAAAATCTTCATCGAAGTGGCTATTGGTTATTTTATCTGTTAACGGTCGTGTATGAGTTCTATGGGATTGACGGGGTCGGGTGTAGATTCAGCATCGGTTTGATCGTTTCTGATGGAGTGATACTGTTTGACAATCTGATGCAGGATACCCTCTTCGTCGATTTCGGCTATCTGTTGCAACTCCTTGATTGATCCGTGGGTGATAAATTCATCCGGAATGCCGATGCGATGTACCTGAACATCGGTGAAATGATTCTCTCCCAGAAACTCAAGTACAGCACTACCCAATCCCCCTTTGATCACGCCGTTCTCAACAGTGATGATCTGTTTGAATTTTGTTGCTACTTTCCTGAGCAAATCCTCATCTATCGGCTTCAGGAAAACCATGTCGTAATGAGCGACACTGATTCCCAGCTTCTCTGCCTGAGCGATGGCTTTTGCTGCATTGTTGCCAATGGCGCCGATGCTGAGAAGGGCCATATCTTTTCCCTTTTTCAGTTTTCTGCCTTTACCAATGGTGAGGAGATGGGGGGCGTTTTTCCATTCGCTTAGTTCTCCCTGTCCACGGGGATATCGGATGACAAAGGGGCCGTCGTTCCCATAGACGGCGGTGAACATCAGGTTGCGCAACTCATGCTCATTGTAAGGTGCGGAGATCACCAGATTGGGAATCGGCCGCAGGTAGGCCAGGTCGAACACACCATGGTGTGTGGGTCCGTCGGGACCTACCAGTCCTGCCCTGTCGAGGCACATGATTACCTTCGACTTTTGCAATGCCACATCATGAATCACCTGGTCATAGGCACGCTGCATAAATGAAGAATATATATTACAAAAGGGAATGAGTCCCTCTTTTGCCATGCCGGCTGAGAAGGTGACAGCATGTGCTTCGGCAATACCCACATCGAACGACCGGTTGGGAAATGCTTCCATCATGTAGGTCATGGAACAGCCCGTGGGCATGGCCGGTGTGACGCCCACGATTTTGTCGTTTTGTCCGGCCATCTCCACCAGGGTATGTCCGAATACATCCTGGTAAGGCAACGGTTGATTCTTCGGATCTTTGAGGATACGCTCGCCGGTATCTTTGTTAAATAAACCCGGAGCGTGCCAGATGGTGGCAGACTTCTCCGCCGGTTTATATCCCTTGCCCTTTACGGTTTTGATGTGGAGCAACCTGGGTCCCTCCATATTCCTGATATTGCGGAGGATACGAATCAGTCCAGGCAAATCGTGGCCGTCTACGGGACCGAAGTAACGGATGTTGAATCCCTCAAAGAGATTTTGTTCTTTGGTGATGAGCGATTTCATGCTGTTGTTAAAACGAAGCACGATATTTTTCTCTTCTTCCGTAATCAGGTTACGCCGTTTGAAACCCTGATAAAGAGAATTTCGAAAACGGTTGTACTTGAAAGATGTAGTCAGCTTCACCAGATAATCCTGTATGCCACCTACGTTATTGTCGATGGACATATTGTTGTCGTTCAGGATGATGAGCAGGTTGTTGGGCTGTGAACATGCATTGTTGAGTCCTTCATAGGCCAGCCCCCCGGTCATGGAGCCGTCGCCGATGACTGCCACTACATGGCGATCTTTCTCTTTGTTGATTGTGGCTGCCACGGCCATGCCCAGCGCTGCAGAGATGGAGGTGGAGGCGTGGCCGGCAATAAAGGTGTCATATTCACTCTCGGCGGGATTGGTGAATCCCGAAAGACCGCCCAGCTTGCGGTTGGTGGAAAAGCGATCGCGCCGCCCCGTGAGTATCTTGTGGCTGTACGCCTGATGCCCTACGTCCCACACGATGCGGTCGTAGGGAGTGTTGTAAAGATAATGCAGCGCCACGGTTAGCTCCACCGTCCCCAGGCTTGAACCAAAATGTCCGGGGTTGTGGGAGAGCTGCTCAATGATAAATTCTCGTAGTTCGTCGCACACGACCTCAAGCTGCTCGATGCTGAGCTTCTTCAGGTCGTCGGGACTATTAATTTCTTGTAAATATTGCATGTTAAACCCCCTTGTCCATGTATAACGACAGCGGTGTAAAATAGTTTATCCTTTTAATTCGCCATGTCGGAGAAAAACTTGATGCGTACCATCCTGATCTCGGTATCGGTATAGTCGGAAAGCTCTTCCTGCGCCTTTTCCAGGTCGTCGGTCTCGGTTTCCTTGAAATAGGAGTATATGTCTTGTATCACATCCTGATCCATCACTTCATTGAGGAAATAATCGATGTTGATCTTTGTACCCGAATAAACAATGGCTTCAACCTCCGACAGCATCTCGTTGAAATCGATTCCTTTCGATTCGGCCAGATCATCGAGTGCAACCTTGCGGTCAATGGCCTGTACAATGGAAACCTTGAGTTTCGATTTGTTGGCGACCGTCTTCACGCGCAGATCCTCCGGGCGGGTGATGTCGTTTTCTTCCACATGCTTCTTGATCAGTTCCACGAATTCTTTGCCGTACCGCTTTGCTTTACCTGCTCCCACACCGGGGATATTCTGCAGTTCATCCAGCGTGATGGGGTAGGAGGTAGCCATTGCCTCGAGCGAGGAAGGCTGAAAAATTACGTAGGGAGGGACATTCAGTTTTTTTGAGATCTTTTTCCGGAGATCTTTCATCATGGAGAAGAGCACCGGATCTGCAGCGCCGCCACTTCCGGCAGAGGCAATCACATCTGAATCGTCACTTTCCAGATCGGACATATCATCCTCATCTTCATCGTCTTTTGTAACTTTGAACGAGACGGGGCTTTTTAAAAACTCTTTTCCTTTCTTGGTAATTTTGAGGATGCCGTAATTCTCGATGTCCTTTCTCAGGTAGTTATCGAGTAAAGCCTGGCGTATAAGAGCTTCCCAGGTGCTTGCTTCTTCATCAGCACCCGACCCGAACTCTTCCAGTTCGTTGTGTCCGTATGTTTCTATATCGGATGATTCTTTTCCGACGAGGAAATCGACCAGGTAATCGGCCTTTTGTTTTTCTTTTAAAGCAATAATTGCTTCTAACAGAGTAATGAGTAATTCTTTCGCTTCCACTTTTTTCTTTGGATTTAAACAATTATCACAGTGTGCACAATTTGGTTCGTGGTAGTCTTCACCGAAATAGTGCAATAATACTTTTCTGCGGCATACAGATGTCTCTGCATAAGCAGCTGTCTCCAGCAACAGCTGTTTGCCTATTTCCTGTTCAGATACAGGTTTACCCTGCATGAAACGTTCCAGTTTCTGCAGGTCTTTCCTGGAATAGAAGGCAATGCAACGGCCTTCTCCTCCATCGCGGCCGGCGCGGCCTGTTTCCTGATAGTATCCTTCCAGGCTTTTGGGTATATCGTAATGAATGACGTATCGTACATCGGGCTTGTCGATTCCCATCCCGAAAGCGATGGTGGCGACAATCACATCTGCTTTCTCCATCAGGAAGGCGTCCTGGTTGTTGCTCCGGTTGGCGGCATCCATGCCGGCGTGGTATGGCAACGCCCTGATGTTATTGGCTTGTAGTATTTCGGCAAAGTCATCCACCTTCTTGCGGCTCAGACAGTAGACGATGCCTGATTTGCGTCCCTGCGAGAGGATGAATTTGATGATCTCGCGATCGATCTGGTCCGTTTTATTTTTAACCTCGTAATGAAGATTGGGACGATTGAAGGACGATTTGTACAAGACCGCCTCGTTCATGCCGAGATTTTTCTGTATGTCGTGTTGTACCTTGGGCGTGGCTGTAGCGGTCAGTGCGATGATGGGACGCGGGCAGATCTCCGAGATGATGGGTCTGATGCGACGATATTCCGGACGGAAATCGTGTCCCCACTCCGAAATACAATGGGCTTCGTCAACCGCGTAGAACGAGATTTTGATGTTACGCAGAAACTCGATGTTTTCCTGTTTCGTGAGTGATTCGGGAGCAACATACAGCATTTTCGTCTTTGCGGAAACCACATCTTTCTTCACCTCCTCGATCTCCTGCTTGCCGAGTGACGAGTTGAGAAAGTGGGCGATGCCGTCTTCTTCGCTGTAATTGCGCATGGCATCCACCTGGTTCTTCATCAGTGCGATCAACGGAGAGATGATGATGGCAGTACCCTCCGACAGTAGGGCGGGAAGCTGATAACAGAGTGATTTCCCGCCGCCGGTGGGCATCAGAACAAAAGTATCCTTTCCGGATAAGATACTTTGCATAATGGCTTCCTGATTGCCTTTAAACGTATCGAATCCGAAATATTTCTTTAACCCTTTGTATAGATGATCTTGTTCTTTCATTCTGCAAATGGCCCTGCGGCAAAAGTCGTCACCGAAAGGCTGACACAAAATTAGAAAAGTATTTCATATTTCCAAGCATAAAATCACGTTTGTAAATGTGTCGCTTGCACCTTCCCGGCAATTAATTACCCAAGCCTCGTACGCGGGCAGATAAATTCACATCCAAGATAGCTGATTAATATTATCCTTGCAAATAAATTTGTAGAAAGTCCGTTTTTTTCTTTGAAAATTCGTATTAAAAAAACGCAGGGTGGACATGCGTTTTCAACAAACCGCCGGACAATTTTCAATGACCGGCGGTTTTTTTATGGCAGAGCGAAAATCAGGCTACCCGCAAGTGATGCAGATCAGAATTTTCCAATTGGTGTGTGGCGTACTCACGCGTCACATGCAATTTCTTCTTCTCTTCCGAGGGTAGCGTGAACATGGCATCGATCATGATGGCCTCACATATCGCACGCAAGCCCCTGGCGCCGAGCTTGAATTCAATTGCCTTGTCAACAATATAGTCGAGTGCCTCGGGGGTGAATGTCAGTTCAATGCCGTCCATGGCAAACAGCTTGATATACTGTTTGGTGATAGCGTTTTTTGGATCGGTGAGGATGGCCCTGAGCGCCTTTGCATCCAGCGGCGAGAGGTGGGTCAGCACCGGGAGGCGTCCGATGATCTCGGGTATCAGGCCATAGGCACGCAGATCCTGAGGTGCAATATACTTAAGCAGGTCATCCTTGTCATAACTGTCGCGCGAACGGCTGGCGGTATAGCCGACGACGGTGGTATTGAGCCTGTGTGCTATCTTTTTTTCGATACCCTCGAATGCTCCTCCGCATATGAACAGAATGTTCTTTGTATCAACAGGTATCATCTTCTGTTCAGGGTGCTTCCTTCCGCCCTGAGGGGGCACGTTTACAATAGCACCCTCAAGCAGTTTCAGAAGGCCCTGCTGCACCCCTTCGCCGGAGACATCGCGGGTCAGCGACGGGCTGTCGGATTTGCGGGCGATCTTATCGATCTCGTCGATGTAGATGATG
>DFYK01000038.1:0-1741 GCA_002383605.1 Proteiniphilum sp. UBA4084
TCAGCTGTCAGCTTCTGTGGTTGAATGTTGTCAGGGACAGCGGTTTGGGGATAAGCAATCAGGATTCAGCTTTTCGCTTTTAGCAAATCAGCACATCAATATATCTTCAAATCAACAAATAAGCAAATTAATTTTCCCGGTGTTCTGCGAAGTCCTCAATTATTCTTTGGGCACCTGTNNAGGTCAAAGAATAAGTGTAGACAAGAAGAACATCGGGAAACTTTTGTAGGAGAAAACAGCGGTCGGCTCACAGCTTATGGCTGAGTGCTGATAATGCGTATGGTTGTCAGGGAGTATCCTCTAGGATGACAATTTTGATAAACAACCTGAGATTTTTGTCTGACAGTAATTTATTGGAATCTTGATTAGGAGATTTTGGTAATCTGTAAAATAAAAACATGTCAATCTGTAAAATAAAACCGTATTAATTTGTAAAATAGCACTTATTTTGTACATTTGTATCAAAAAAATATGCTTTATCTTCCAAGAATAGTAGAATCTGAAATTGGGCAAAAATTGAGAGCATCGGGTGCTGTATTGATCAAAGGTCCAAAATCATGCGGAAAAACGGAAACAGCCAAACAGTTTGCCAAAAGCATCTTACAGGTGGACAGAGATGAACAGGTTCCCGTAGTTATGTCTATTGACCCAAAAATGTTATTGGTGGGAGAGACTCCTCGCTTACTGGATGAATGGCAGGAGCAACCGAAATTATGGAATTATGTGCGTCACGAAGTAGATGACAGAAAACAAAAAGGACAATTTATTCTCACCGGGTCGGCAAATCCCGACGAAGAGGTAAAACTGCACAGCGGATCGGGGCGCTTTACAATCGTTGAAATGCAGACAATGTCGTGGCAGGAGATGGGTTATTCGACAGGAACGGTGAGTCTGTCGGGATTATTACGCGGAGATAAGATTTATTTTTCACAGGATGAATTATCCCTTGAAGTAATCATTGAAAGAATGATGAAAGGGGGCTGGCCCGCCCTCATCGATATTCCCCTCGAAGAGGCTATGCTATTGAACAGGGGTTATGTGGATCTATTGGCAGATATTGATATGAGCCGAGTTTCAAATAGGAAAAGAGACCCGGAGAAAGTGCGGACACTACTTCGCTCAATCGCACGAAATATATCTACACTGGTTGACAATACCACGTTGGCAAAAGATATGAAAACAGTGGAAGATGCTGATTTATCACGACCGACAATCATTGATTATCTGGACACATTGTCACGATTGATGATTTTTGAAGAACAACCTGCATTTAATATGCATATACGATCTGCAAATTCGTTGCGAAAATCTCCAAAGCGCCATTTTTGTGATGTTTCCCTTGCTATCGCTGCTCTTAAGTTGACCAAAGAAGCGTTGTTGAAAGACTTGAAATATTGCGGATTCTTGTTTGAATCGCTCGTCTATCATGATTTAAAAATGTATGCAAGGGCCAACGATGCAGAAGTCTCACATTATCGCGACTCTGCAGGCTTGGAAATAGATGTCATCGTTCGGCAAAATAGCGGTGTATGGGCTGCTTTTGAAGTAAAATTGGGCGTAGGACTGCATGATGAGGCGGCACGTAATTTGTTGAAGTTAAATGAAGTGGTTGATAAGGATAAATCTTCAGCCCCGGCTTCTTTAAACATCATCACAGGTACTGGAATGAGTTATACACGACCGGATGGAGTGAACGTGATTTCAATTGGTTCATTGGGAAAATAGCGGTCAGCGGTCAGCG
>DFYK01000038.1:1873-17694 GCA_002383605.1 Proteiniphilum sp. UBA4084
AGGGAAATAGATTTCAGCTTTAATAAAATTGCTTGAAGAGGGTAAAATTGCTTATACAAAAGCGGGAAAACACCGACGTATTAAGTATGAGGATGTGATTAATTCTAAGAAAAAATGGAGTAATCATATTTTTGACGAATGGATAGATTTTCAACCGTACATTCATCCAATTATTTGAATTTTGTGTTGTAGCTTTGTGGGGTCTTAAATAAAATCAAGAAAAATGGGAAAAACAGCGTTGATTACCGGAATCACGGGACAGGACGGCTCGTACCTGTCGGAGTTCCTGCTCGAAAAGGGATATGAGGTGCACGGACTGATGCGCCGCTCCAGCTCTTTCAATACGGGTCGCATTGAACATCTTTATCTGGACGAGTGGGTGCGCGACATGCACCAGAAGCGGCTGATTAACCTGCACTACGCGGACATGACCGACTCGAGCTCACTAATACGGGTGATCCAGACCATCAAGCCGGACGAGATATACAACCTGGCGGCACAGAGCCACGTGAAGGTGAGCTTCGACGTGCCGGAATACACCGCCGAGGTGGATGCTGTGGGCACACTGCGGCTGCTGGAGGCGGTGAGAATATTGGGGCTGGAGAAGAAAACACGTATCTATCAGGCATCGACATCGGAACTCTTCGGACTGGTGCAGGAGGTACCACAAAGGGAGACGACGCCCTTCTACCCGCGCAGCCCTTACGGTGTGGCGAAGCTCTACGGATTCTGGATCACGAAGAACTACCGTGAATCATACGGCATGTTCGCGGTGAACGGCATTCTCTTTAATCACGAGAGCGAACGGCGGGGTGAGACCTTCGTGACACGGAAGATCACCATTGCGGCGGCACGGATTGCACACGGACTGCAGGATAAGCTGTATCTGGGGAATCTGGATGCGAAACGCGACTGGGGCTATGCACCGGACTATGTGGAGTGCATGTGGCTGATGCTGCAGCACGACACGCCGGAGGATTTCGTGATTGCCACGGGTGAGATGCATTCAGTACGGGAGTTCTGTACACTGGCTTTCTCAGCAGCGGGTATCGACCTGCGATGGGAAGGTGAGGGTGTGAATGAAAAGGGAATGGATGTGGCTACCGGCAAGGTGCTGGTGGAGGTCGATCCGAAATATTTCAGGCCTGCCGAAGTAGAGCAGCTGCTGGGAGATCCGACGAAGGCGAGGACGCTGCTGGGGTGGAACCCGACGAGGACGTCGTTCCAGGAACTGGTGAGAAGGATGATGAAACATGATTTGGATAAGGTGAAGTAGGGGTCAGGATTCAGGTATCAGGTGTCAGGTGTCAGCTCTCGGTAGTGGGATGTTGATAGGAACAGCGGTAAGGGAAAGAGCGATCAACACATCAAGTTTTCCGGCGTGTTTCTCGTCTGTCCTTATTCTTTGACCTGTCGTCGTCTCGGTTTCTAAAAGAGAAGAAGTCGCTTCGCTCAACTTCTCTTTTTACGAAACCTTCGCCGGACAGGTACCCAAAGAATAATGAAGGACTTCGCTACACACCGGAAAACATAGAGGTCTCAAAGTCTTGAAGTTCAGAAGTCTTGAACTCCAGAAGTCCAGAACTCCAGAAGTCTTGAAGCCCGGAAGCCCGAAGTCCCGGGAAATACACTCAATGCAATCTCAAAAATTGTCGATCTCTCATCAAAAAGCTGAATCCTGAAAGCTGAAAGCTGAATCCTGAATCCTAACAACTAAAAATTAATTTGAATGGACAAAGACGCAAAAATATACGTGGCCGGACACCGGGGACTGGTGGGCTCGGCGATCTGGAACAATCTGAAACAAAAGGGGTATTCCAACCTGATAGGGCGGACGCACAGTGAGCTGGACCTGATGAGCAGCGTGGCAGTGACTCGCTTCTTTGAAGAGGTGAAGCCGGAGTATGTGTTTCTGGCTGCGGCGCACGTGGGCGGTATCGTGGCAAACAATACCTACAGGGCCGATTTCATTTATCGGAATCTGCAGATACAAAATAATGTGATCGGGGAGAGCTGGCGCCACGGCGTGAAGAAGCTGCTCTTCCTGGGAAGCACCTGCATCTACCCGAAGGAGGCGCCGCAGCCCATGCGGGAGGATTCGCTGCTGACGGGCCCGCTGGAGTATACCAACGAACCGTACGCCATCGCCAAGATCGCGGGGCTGAAGATGTGCGAGAGCTTCAACCTGCAGTACGGCACCAACTTCATTGCGGTGATGCCGACCAACCTGTATGGCCCGAATGACAACTTCGACCTGGAACGGAGTCATGTGCTGCCGGCGATGATCCGCAAGATACATCTGGCCAAAAGCCTGTCAGAACAGGATTGGGACGCGCTGCGGAGGGATCTGGACCGGCGGCCGGTGGAAGGCGTGACGGGCAGCGGGACGAGGGAGGAGATCATCGGTCTGCTTAAAAAATATGGAATCACGGAAGAGGGACTGTCGCTCTGGGGTACGGGCACGCCGCTGCGCGAGTTCCTCTGGAGCGAGGAGATGGCCGATGCCTGCGTCTTCATCATGGAACGGGTGGATTTTGCCGATCTGAAGGGAATGGGTGCGGAGGTGCGCAACTGCCACATCAACATTGGTACGGGCAAGGAAATCAGCATTCGCGACCTGGCTTTTCTGATTAAAGAGATCATTGGTTACAGGGGTGAGATTTCTTTCGATGCATCGAAACCGGACGGCACGCTGCGCAAGCTGACGGATGTGACCAAACTGCACAGCCTGGGCTGGCACCATTCCATTAAAATTGAAGAGGGGGTGCAGCGGATGGTCGAGTGGTATTTGCAATAAATATTTTGAATTATGTAGAAGAAACATTATTTTTGTACGACATAATATTTGCATTCGTATTTGTGCAAGAAAATCGTATGAAATGAGCAGAAGAATCATTCACACAAAAAAACAGGACTAAAAGCGAATTCCATACGGCACCTTGAAAATAAAAATTTTAATCGTATGAAATTCGTAGACAGGACAGAAGAACAAAAACGGCTTGTTACAACTTTAAAAAGTACACCCGCTTCATTTATCGTAGTTTATGGGCGCCGTCGAGTAGGAAAGTCCACTCTAATAAAAAAAGTACTTTCCTCTGACGACGTGTACTATATGGCCGACCAAACAGAACGTCCCCATCAAATTGAGCTGCTTGCTAAAGAAATAGGATTGCAGTTTGAAGGTTTCGACCGGGTAATTTATCCGGATTGGGAAGCATTGTTCGAAGCGCTTAATTTTCGCATAACAGCGCATTTCACATTATGTTTGGACGAGTTCCCCTATCTGGCAAAAAGTTCACCCGAACTCCCTTCTCTGTTACAAAAAATGATTGATGCCAAAACACTTAAATTTAATCTGATTATTTGTGGTTCATCGCAGCAATTAATGCAGGGATTGGTCCTTGACAGTACTTCACCGCTGTATGGACGTGCCAATCAGGTATTAAAGATTTCACCGATGAATATAAAATATCTTCGTGAACAATTAAGCTGTTCACCTGAAGAAGTCGTTGAAGAATATGCCGTATGGGGTGGTGTGCCACGTTACTGGGAAATACGTTTGCAGAGTAATTCGTTAAAGGAAGCCATTTATTTTAATTTGCTCAGTGCACAGGGAATTTTATACGAAGAGCCTTACCGACTGTTTATTGACGATATGCGGGACATTGTTCAGGCATCGACTTTGCTATCCATTATCGGAAATGGGGTGAACAGGATTTCCGAGATTGCCGCCAGGGCGAATAAACCTGCCACGAGCCTTTCAGGGCCATTGGATAAACTTATCACGTTGGGTTATATTGAACGCGAGATACCATTTGGTGACAATCCTAAAAATAGTAAAAAGGGGCTATATAAAGTGTCTGATCCTTTCATGAATTTTTATTTTCGTTTTATTGTTCCAAACCGCTCTTTGATTGAGTTGGGACGCACCGACGCAGTAATGGAAGAAATACGGACAAGTTTCCAAAGCTATGTGGCCTGGCATTGGGAAAATTTGTGTCGCAAAGCTATTAGCGGTCAGATATTTATGGGAGAAAGATATGGATTGGCATCGCGCTGGTGGGGAAATATTTCACGGGATGAACAAATGGAATTGGATGTTGTAGCTGAGTCAATGGATAGAAAAAGTTTATTGGTGGGCGAATGTAAATGGTCTGGAAATGAAAATACGGAAAGGTTAATTAAAAGGCTGACCGAAAAAAGTGAAAAACTTCCTTTCGCAAAAAACAAAAAAATTGTACCCGTCCTGTTCCTTAAAAATAGTAAGAAATTGGCAGAAAATATCCTATTGCCGCAACATGTAATTGAGATGATTGAATGAAAAAAATCTATTACCGCTCCCACATCTCGGTTAAAAACAGGAGATAGAGTCCCCTCGGATGTCCAAACAGATCGGGATGTTGCGGTGTGGTAGTTGCTTCTTTCATACAAACTTATTTTAATTCTTCACTGATAGCATCAAGCAGGTCCTTCCCTTAGTTTTTCAAAATGGATGCTTACCAAGAATGGATGATTCATTTTTTTTTATAAGTGCTTGTAATACAGATTCATGCTCTCGATGCGGCCTGAGATATGGGTGTTGTTGATGAAGGTGCCGGCATAGTGATATCCGGACCGGAGAAAGGTTTTGTTCATGGGGACGGAGGCGAGCCGTGCGATGGTGTAGAGTGTTCGTATGCCTTGTTGCTGCATGGCATGCTCCATCGTATGGAGCAGCAGGCAGGAGAGGCTGTGCCCTGTATGTGTTTCGTGGGTCGCAAAATCAGTCATCTCGGCACTTTTCGTTTCGAAGTCGATATCGGCTGAGGAGAGGGCAGCCAGCTGATCTCCCCTGAAGGCGCCGAAGTATTGCACATCGTCCTCCATCATCTTTGCAATATATGCGGGATCATAGATGGGAAACGGGTAGCTCAGAAATACCCGGGCGTACAGGTCTGCAATCTGACCTGCATGGTCCTGCTCCAGCTGCCTGACAGTGTAGGCAGCCGTCTTTTGACTGAACTCCTTCGGGTGCAGTGTTTCGGACAGGAGCTGTTGGAAGCGCCGCAGCTCCTCTTCGGGCCTGGTTGCCAGTCGTGCGGGATCGTTAAAACGGGAGAGGAAAAGTGCATCGTCCCCGTTGTCATAAAAACGCGGTATCTCTCCCTCGGTGATGAATCCCTTCGCGAGGAACGGGGGAGCGAGGCTCCGGGGTACCTTGCAGAACAGCTTTGAATAGTGTTCCGTATCAGTGAGCACCTCCAGCCGTTGTAACACCGCCGCGAGGTCTTCCTGCTTCAGCTTCATCAGGTAGACCCTGTCGTTGAGCTTCCCGTGCTGAATGACCGAGCCGCTGCCGATTTGTTCAATGGTATCACTCATCTTCGTTGCGCCGCTGTATCCTTTCGTTGTCGCCGGGAATCAGCGAGATGGTGTCGTTGTCGCCGGAGAGCAGTTTTTCTATACCTATCGATTCCATCTCATCCGCCTCCCTGGTATTGAGGTCGAGGTTGCAGTGCTCACAGTCACGGTCGCAGTGCTGCTCCTCGTACTTGTCGGGCTCCCGGTAGGTGGTGATCATTCCCTCGTAGTTACGAAGCACCACCTTGTTGGTGGACCAGGAGATGATGTAGTTGGGCATCACAGGGATCTTGCCGCCACCGCCCGGTGCGTCGATTACATAGATGGGACGGGCGAAGCCGCTGGTGTGGCCTATCAGACTCTCCATGATCTCGATCCCTTTGCCCACGGGGGTGCGGAAGTGGGAGAGTCCTTCGGCGAGATCGCACTGGTAGAGATAGTAGGGACGCACCCTGTTCTGTACCAGTTTGTGCACCAGGCTGCGCATGATGCGGGGACAGTCGTTCACGCCGGCCAGCAGCACCGACTGGTTACCCAGCGGGAAGCCTCCGTCGGCCAGCTTCGCCAGCGCCTCACGGGATGAACCGGTGAGCTCGTTGGGATGGTTGAAGTGGGTGTTGATCCACAGAGGCTGGTATTTCTTCAGGATGGATACCAGGTTGTCGGTGACCCTGTAGGGCAGCACCACCGGTATGCGTGTGCCGATGCGGACTACCTCGACATGCGGGATGGCGGTGATCTCGGAGAGGAGCCAGTCGATCATCTTGTCGGGCAACATAAAGGGGTCTCCACCCGAGAGGAGGACATCGCGCACCTGCGGCGTGTTTTTAATATACTCAATCCCCTTCTTCAACTGACTCTTGGAGGGGATATAGGAGGCGTCGCCCACCTTCCGCTTGCGGGTGCAGTGACGACAGTACATGGCGCAGCGATTGCTTACATGGAACAATACCCTGTCCGGATAGCGGTGGGTGATGCCCTCCACGGGGCTGTCCCGTTCTTCTGAAAGGGGGTCGCTTAATTCCGATTCGCGGGTGATGAGCTCCTGCACACTGCCGAACGCCTGTCTGAATACCGGATCATTCCGGAAGTTCTCCTTATGGATGAGTGAGAGGTAGTAGGGTGTGATGGAGAGCGGGAACTTATCGAATGTCTGCGCAAGGCCTTCCCGTTCGCTCTCCCCGAAACGGATACCGGTCAGATACTCGAACTGATCGATGGTCGTGATGGCATGTTTCAGCTGCCACTTCCAGTCTTTCCAGTTGGAAATACCGGACTGCTCCTCAATCTTGATCGCTATCTTTTTCTGCTTCATGGAATCGATCATGATGCTATCGCTTTTGTTACACCTCTCCGAACAAATGTATGTAAAATGAATCAAAATGGAAGCATAAATTGGGGTTTTAACATTTATCAGGAGTCAGGATTCAGCTGTCAGGATTCAGCTGTCAGGAATCAGCTGTCAGGATTCAGCTGTCAGGAATCAGCTGTCAGGAGTCAGCTTGGGTAGTGGGATGTTGTTTAATGCAGCTGAAACTCACCTAATGGTGGAATTAAAATATAAATTTAGCTAAAAAAAATGAATGGATGGTCGGTTGAGATAAATCATTGCTATATTTGCAACATTGTTGCATTTGAAATAACGTTTCACGATGACTGTAGATGAAATATTACATCAGTACGATTTAAAGAATACCGGCTGCCGGAAGTTTATCCTGACGGAATTGTTGCAGAGCAACGCGGCCCTGTCGGAGGAGGAGATCAAGAAGCCTTTCCCGGAACTGTTTGACCGGGTGACTTTTTACCGGACACTGAAGACGCTGGAGGAGCGGGGAGTGATTCACCGGATTGTGCTGCACGACAACACGGTGAAGTATGCACTCAACGGGCATCATCCGGATCAAAACCCTTTGCATGCGCACTTCCATTGCGGCAAGTGCGACGAGGTGCTGTGTCTGCAGGGAAAAACGCGGTTCGACGCGGAGCTGCCGGCCGATTTTGTGTCGCACGAGGTGTTTGTGGTGATAGAAGGCCTTTGCGCCGGTTGCAACCATCTTTCCTGATGATTGGATGATGCGAACCACTCAGTATGGGACTCCTCCAGTCCCTGGTCTTGTTCATTCACTTCAACCCATTTATTCACCCCCCATTCTTATTTATTTTCAATGAAGATATTACTGATCCTGCTCTGCCTGACTGCGGGAACCACTGCATATGCTCAGACCACCGGAACGGTGACGGCAACGGCTATTCTACCGGATGCTGCTGCCATGAGCGCTTCGGTACAATTTCCTCCCGATACAATACTTCCTCCCAGTCGCGGTGCAAAGGTTGTTGCAGACTCGCTGCATTATCTTTTGCCGGAAGTGACGGTGAAGGCTGCAACGACAAAGGGGCCCGAAAAGATCATCACACATCCTGTACAGGAAATCGGCAGAGGATACCTCCTTCGCCACAACAGCACTGGTTTTGTGCAGACGCTGGCCTCGTTGCCGGGGATCGCGTCGATGGATATTGGCGCGGGATTCTCGAAGCCTGTGATACGGGGACTGGGATTCAACCGTGTGGCGGTGGTGGACAGGGGCATCGTGCAGCAGAACCAGCAATGGGGGGCGGACCACGGTCTGGAAATAGACCAGTATGATGTGGACCACGTGCGGATACACAAGGGGCCGATGTCGCTCTACTACGGATCCGATGCAATGGGCGGGGTCATCGAGATTATGCCGCCACGCCTGCCGGAGAACGACCTGTTTTGGGGTGATGCCACGCTGATCGGGAAATCGAACAACGGCCTGCTGGGCACCTCGGTGATGGCATCGTTGAAGCGGGGGCGGTTCTTTTACCGGGCACGGGCAACGGTGCAAAGCTATGCGGACTTTCGCATTCCGGCTGACACCATCGACTATCTGTCGTGGAAGATGCCGGTGCAGGGCCGCAGGATGAAAAATACGGCCGGCAGGGAGGCGAACCTTTCTTTCTCGGCCGCCTACAGGGGTAAGCAGTTTGAAAGCGGGCTGCACGTGTCGGACATACACGGCAAGAACGGTTTCTTTCCGGGAGCACACGGAATTCCGTCGCTGTCGAGGCTGGAGCCGGACGGGTCGACGCGCAACGTGGAGATGCCCTATGCCACGTCCAACCACTTCAAACTGATATCGAACAACAAATGGCGTCTGTCACCGGGCGCGGCCATCGACCTGGATCTGGGGTTTCAGCAGAACCTGCGTGAGGAGCTTTCTCCCTTCCATACACACTACAGCAATCAACTGCCGCCGCATACGGACCCGGACCTGGAGCTGAGATTCAGGCTGAGGACATACTCTGCAAACGTGCGTTTGCTGCTGGACGAGGAGAAACGATGGTCGAAGACCTTCGGCCTCTCCACGGAGGTGCAGCACAACAGGGTGGGAGGGTACTCCTTTCTGTTGCCCGACTTTGAACGGTATTCGGGCGGGGCCTTCTGGCTGAACCGGGTGGAGGTGACGGAACACTTTCAGCTCACGGGGGGCATGCGCTACGATGTGGGCCGGTTGCGGGTGGCGGAATATTATGATGACGTGCTGGCGGAATATCTGGCGCTGCAGGGGGTTGCGAAGGAGGAAATCGACTTTTACGCACAACGATCGGCTGCACTGCGCAGCTCCTTCGGCGACTTCTCGGGATCTGTTGGTTTTGCATGGATGCCTTCCGACGATCATACGCTGAAGATGAACGTGGGAAAGAGCTTCCGCTATCCGGGGGCGAACGAGCTGGCTTCAAACGGACTGCATCACGGCGCTTTCCGGCATGAGCAGGGAAACAGTGCGTTGCAGCCGGAGAGGGGATATCAGCTTGACCTGGATTACCGGCTCAGGGGAAAGCAATTCCGCTTTACGATGAATCCTTTTCTGGGGTGGTTCTCGAACTATATTTACCTGGAACCGACGGGAAGCTGGTCGATACTCCCGCATGCGGGGCAGATCTATCGCTACAACCAGGCGGAGGCATGGATGGCGGGGGGTGAGCTGATTGCGGAATGGCTTCCCGATGAGCGATGGCACGTGTCGTCGGCACTGGAATATGTCTATAACCGGAATGGGAGGGATCATTATCCGTTGCCTTTCTCGCCGCCGACGGTGATTACGTCGGATGTGACCTACACGGGTGTGGGACAAGGGCCGCTGATCTCTTATTCGTTGCAGCTGGAGCACCGGGGTGTGATGGCGCAGGACCGGATCGCGAAGAATGAGTTGCGGACGCCGGGGACTTCCCTCTGGAACCTGTCGGCACACCTGCACTGGCGGATATATGGCCGGCGGGTGGTGGTGGATTTTCAGATTGATAACCTGTTCGACAGGGCTTTCCTGAATCATCTGAGCTTCTACCGCAGGTTGAATGCGCCGGAGCCGGGGAGAAACGGGCAGGTGATTGTAAGGGTGCCGTTTTAGGATTCAGGATTCAGGATTCAGCTATCAGCTTGGGTGGTGAAAGCTTTACAGGGACAGCGGTTTGGGAAATAGGAGTCAGGAGTCAGGAGTCAGCTTTTGGTAGTGGAATATTGTTATATTCAGCGGTTTGGGAGAGAACGGTAATCATCACATCATCACATCATCACATCATTTTTCCCGGCGTGCTTCCTGACTGTCTTTATTCTTTGACCTGTTGTCCTCCCGGTTTCTAAAAGAGAAGAAGCCGCTTCGCTCGACTTCTCTTTTTGCGAAACCTTCGCCGGACAGGTGCCCNNCCCAAGGAATAATTGAGGACTTCGCAGAACACTCGGGAAAACTGATGCGAAGATAGGTTGACAGGTTGATGTGCTGATTAAAGATTTGCTGATCGCTGATCGCTGACCGCTGACCGCTGATCGCTGACCGTAGAGTGCTGACTCCTAAAAAAGCTGACCGCTGAGTGCTGACCGCTGACTCCTAAAAAATCAAACATTTAAATAATCAAATTATGAAAAGAACATTGTACATTACAGGAATTATTTTGTGGAGCGCATTTGCGTTTCTGGCGTGTGAGAAGGTGGATGTAGACAACGAAAAGCCGGTGATCACGGTGAGGACGCCGGCAGAGGATGAGGCGGTGACGCCGGGAAGTGCGATTCATTTTGAGGTGTTGTTCAGCGACAACGAGGCGCTGGCATCGTACAAGGTGGATATTCACGGTGCTTTCGACAATCATACGCACAGTGCTGCTGCGACAGCTGCAGGCAGGAGTGATCAGGTGTTATTGCCGGATGGACAGTGGACGATAAACGGAACAGGGAGTGCTGACTCTGACAAAGTGGGTGGTGGTTCGACTGGTTTAGGAACACAAAACATCGGTACACGCGCGGCCACGGACAGCGTGGCTTTTGAGAAAACATGGCTGGAAAGCGACTTCATCGCTTTGGGAGCGACACCTATCGCAGGCAAAAAACAGGCTACGGTGGCACATCAGCATATCGTGATTCCGGAAAGTGTGAACGGAAAGCCACTGCGCGAAGGACATTACCATTTTATCGTCTATTGCACCGACCAGTCGGGACAGGAATCGTTTGTGGCGCAGGAGATTGTTATATCTTATTAGCGATCAGCGATCAGCGATCAGCTTGGGTGGTGAAAGCTTTACAGGGACGGCGGTTTGGGAAATAGGATTCAGGTGTCAGGAGTCAGGGCTCAGCTTTCGGTAGTTGAATGTTATTATATTCAGCGGTTTGGGGAAGAGCTTTCAGGAATCAGCTTGGGCAGTGAAAGCTTCTCAAGAACTGCGGTAAAGAACCATTTTATGTAAATCTGAAGTTGAATTGCGGAATTACATAAATAAAAGGAGCAGTCAAAAATATTTCACACAATATATTAAATGGTTTGTATTGGCTCTATTTAATATTTTGGTTTCGGAACAAAAAAAAGGCTTTTCGTGATTGTTTCTCGAAGTCCTCAGTTAGTCTTTGGGAACCTGTCCGGCGAAGGTTTCGTAAAAAGAGAAGTAAGCGAAGCGACTTCTTCTCTTTTAGAAACCGAGACGACGACAGGTCAAAGAATAAATGCAGACGAGAGAAATATCATGAAAATCAATGCAACCACTTTACCGTGCAACATCCGTCATGTGAAATACCAGGGTGCCGCCACCCATGATATCGGCATAGGTGATGAATTTCTGGTCGTAGGGCTGTCCGTTCCACTCAATTTTATCGACATACATGTTCTCTGCGGAGAGGCTTCTCGCCTCCATGGTGAAGCTCTTTCCATCGGCCAGCTGAAGGGTGACCTTTGGCAGCTGCGGTGCGCCGAAGACGAGTTCGCCGCTCACCGGATTCATGGGATAGAAGCCCATGGCGGAGAAGAGGTACCAGGCGGACATCTGGCCGCAGTCGTCGTTGCCGATCAGTCCGTCGGGTTTGTTCCTGTAGAAGTCGGTGGTGATCTGCCGTACCAGTCGTTGCGTTTCCCCGGGGCGGTCGAGGTAGTTGTAGAGGTAGGCCACGTGGTGGCTGGGCTCGTTGCCGTGGGCGTACTGCCCGATGAGGCCGGTCACGTCGGAGAGTTTGCCGGTTGTCTCCTGCGTTGTGTTGAAGAGGTAGTCGAGCACCTCACCCGTCTGCTCCTTGCCGCCCATCAGCTCGATGAGGCCGGGGATGTCCTGCATGACGTGCCAGGTATATTGCAGGGCGTTGCCTTCGGTGTAGTGGCCGCCCACGCTGGAGTCGGCATGTGCCAGTGCATAGGGATCGAAGGGGGATAGCCAGTTTCCGTTGGAGTCTTTGGGGCGCATGGCGCGTGTTTCGACATCGTAGAGATTTTTGTAGTATTCCGATCGCTTCATGAAGAATGCATAATCTTCCGTTTTGCCCAGCTTCCGTGCCATGAGGGCGGCGCAGTAGTCGTCGAAGCCGCATTCGAGCGTGCGGGAGACTGACTCGGCCTTGATCAGGTCGTAGGGGTAGTAACCATACTGGTCGTAGATATCCCAGTTGGTTTTGGCATGGGTGCTTTCGGTGATCGACTTTTTGATTTCCTGATACATTTTTTCGGGATTGAAGCCGGTGAATCCTTTCAGGTAGGCATCGACGATCATGGGGATGGAGTGGTTGCCGATCATGGTGTAGGTCTCCTTGCCCATGAGCGCCCAGATGGGGAGGTGTCCCTGTTGTTCGCTGAAGTCGGACATTGAGTTGACCAGGTCGGACACGATCTCCGGGCTGAAGATGGTGTACATGGGGAAGGCGGCGCGGAAGGTGTCCCACTGCGAGAGGGTGGAGTAATAATTTCCGGTTGGTGATTGCGTGATTTCTTCGTTGGGACCCACGTAGCGGCCGTCGACATCGGCGATGTTGCTGGGCTGGATGTAGAGGTGGTAGAGTGATGTGTAGAAGTTGGTCTTCTCGTCCTGCGTACCATACACCTGCACGCGGGAGAGGGTTCGGTTCCATTCATTCTTTGCTTCCCGATGTACTTTGTCGAAGTCCTTGCCGTAGGCTTCGGCAGCGAGGTTGGCTTTTGCCCCTTCGATGCCGGTGGTGGACATGGCGATCTTCATGTTGAGTGTGGTGTCATCGCCCAGGTCGAAGTCGAGGATGTAGCGTGGCGCCTTCTCCCGCGGGTCTTGTTGGGCAAGCTTCTCGGAAGAGCGGATCGGCTTGTCGAACTCGATGACGAAGTAGTAGGTGCGTTCCACCCACTCGGTGCGGCGGGTGTGTCCGGTGATGGTGCGGTCGTCCTCGAAGGTGACTGCATTGTCGAGGACATGGGTGTAAAGCCGTTCTTTCTGCCATACCAGTCCGCTCTGGAAGTCGGCCAGCACATGGGCCGGCTTGCCTTTGGCGAAGGTGTAGCGGTGGAAGGCGACGTGGGGTGTTGTGGTGATCTCCACCTGCACATTGTTCTCGGCCAGCTCCACGGCATAGTAGCCGGGGGAAGCCTTTTCGGTGGACTTGTCGAAACGGCTGCTCAGGTCGTCGCGTTTCTCGCCTGCGAAGGGCTGCATGAGCAAGTCGCCCAGGTCCACGCAGCCGGTGCCGTTGAGGCGGTTCTGTGAGAAGCCGTTGATGCGTTCATCGTCGTAGAAGTAGCCGGAGCAGTATTCCCAGGAGAAGTTGCCCGTCTCGGGGCCGGGCTGCATCATGCCCAGCGGGTAGGTGGCGCCGGGGAAGGTGTGTCCGGTGAAGGCGGTGCCGATAAAGGGGTTTACGTACTGTGTGAGGTCGGTATCACCAGCCGGTATGGTGCTGTTGCTTTTGTTGGTGCAGCTCAGCGTCAGCAGCATTGTTGCGAGGAGGAGGACGATTTTGTTCATAATTTTTAGGAGTCAGCTATCAGCCATCAGCGGTCAGCGGTCAGCGGTCANNTGGGAAAATTTTTTGTTCATTAGAAGTAAGTTTTGGTATATTTTGTGGCATCGTGGAACAAGTATTATCTTTGCATCACGGGTTCCGGCAATCTAAAATAACGGCACTATACCGACCCGGAAAACAAGATGTTCAAACTTAAAAATATAAAATTCAGGGATATCCTGACAGTGGACGAGCTGGAGTTGAAAGCGCAGCAGGTGACCTGCATTGTGGGAAAGAGCGGCGGTGGCAAGACGACATTGCTGAAACTGCTGAATAACCTGATTTCGGCCGACAGTGGCACAATCCTTTACAAAGATAGGGAGATCGATACCTACAACCCGACTACACTGCGCCGGGAGGTGATGATGTTGCCTCAGCAGCCGGTCATGTTCAGCGGCACCATCCGGGAGAACTTCAATAAGACGTTGCGCTTCACCGAACGGGAGCCTGCCAGCGATGAGGTCTTTAAGGACCTGCTGCAACAGGTGGGATTGAACTTGCCCCTGGAGGCGGATACAAAGGATCTCTCGGGTGGCGAAAAACAGCGTGTGGCACTGGCCAGGGTGTTGCTGCTGCATCCGGAGACTCTTCTGCTGGATGAACCATCTTCGGCGTTGGACGATGAGACGGAGGACTTCATCATCAGCATGGTGGTGGATTACACGAGGAAACGCAAGGGCACCCTGATCATGGTCACCCATGCCATGAGCGTGGCGGAGAGGTTTGCCGATGTCACGATCACGCTGTTCGACGGAAAGATTCAAAGGGTGGATACACTAAACGGGACTTTGTGATTTGAAAATAATAATGGTCTGTAAACAAATAATATATGGATGAGATAAAGGATGTAACGCTGATTGGCCTGGCAACGGCTTATGTTTTTCTGCTGATTCTCCTCTCCCTGTTGCGGCGTGAGAAGGTGGGGCACCAGTGGGAGCTGCTGCTTTCCACTTTCAGGATGACGATTCAGCTGGTGCTGGTGGGTTATATTCTTACTTATATTTTCGATAACCCGAGTGTCTGGTTCAGCCTGATTGCCTTGTTGCTGATGCAGGGTTTCGCAATACTGAATACCTTCCAGCGGGTGGGGAATGTGCCGCGCGACATGAAACGGATTGTGGTGGTGGCGATGTTCATCGGTACTGGCATCACGATCTTCTTCTTCGTGCTGTGGGTCTTCAGGGTGGAGCCCTGGTTTAAGCCGCAGTATTTTATCCCGCTCGCGGGAATGATGATCGGCAACTCGATGACGGGCATCACGCTGGGCATCGATGCGTTGCTGGGTGGCATGAAGGACAACCGCGCACTCATTGAGAATGCACTGATGATGGGAGGAAAGCCTTCCCTGATTGTGAAGGAGGTTTCGGGAAGAGCCTTCCATCAGGCGTTGCTGCCGACCATCAACTCGATGATGGGCATGGGCATCGTGTTTCTACCGGGCATGATGACGGGACAGATCCTGGCGGGTGCACCACCCCTGCTGGCCATCAAATATCAGATTGCCATGATGCTGGGCATCCTGGGCAGCGTGGTGCTGACGGTCTTTGTGGTGATAAAGTGGGGATCAGCGACTTTTTTTAACCACCGGGCGCAGATGAAGTAGGGGGTAGCGTTCAGCTTTCAGCTGTCAGCGATCAGCNNGCAGCGGTAGGCAAGATTAAGACCAACGGTGAATCGGGAGGCGATTATCAGCTTATTTCTCTTGGTTTTATTATCTTTGTCGAACCAATTGTGGATTAAATGAATCATTTGACAAGTCACCGGGGGCAATACCCCCTCGGTGATATAATAATTAGAGGATCATGAAAAATTTCAGAGAGTTAAAAGTTTGGGAAAAATCTCATCTGCTTGCACTGGATATTTACAAAATGACGGCAGGATTCCCAAAAGAAGAGCAATATGGCTTGACATCACAAATCAGAAGGGCTGCCGTATCCATCGGACTGAATATTGCGGAAGGATGCGGCAGAGGAAGCGATTCCGATTTTAAACGTTTTCTTTATTTCTCGTTCGGATCTGCCTGTGAAGTGGAATATTGCTTGCTTCTGGTGCACGATTTGAATTATCTTTTATCAGATAATTATTCGGAAATCCAAAATCAGCTTGAAGAAATAAAGAAAATGCTTTCCTCTTTTATCGAAAAATTAAATAGAAAAAGCTGATTTTTAGGATTCAGCTATCAGCT
>DFYK01000013.1 GCA_002383605.1 Proteiniphilum sp. UBA4084
CCTTTATACCCTTCATACCAATACCAGCCAACCCGTGTACGGTCGGCACTGTTCAGATTTGCATCCGGAAGCAGAGATACGTCAAGATCCATCTGGGGGCCCGCTTTGTCGGTGGTTCCCTCCACAGCCATATCCGAAAGAATAAATTCTGTCAGAATGGGAGAGCCGTCTCCGAAATATTCATGCCGCATATTTCGTTCACAAGTAGTAATTGCTGCGTAAAAGCCAGCTGCATCGACATACGTATTTTCGGGCGTATAAAAGGAGAGTGGTTTGGGCTCCAGCCAACTTTCATCACAACTGAGCAAACTCACTGCAATGATATACAGGGTAAGCGTTTGCAAAATGAAATATTTAAGTGATTTCATATTTTTCATCATGTTCCGTTTTTAAAGGGTAAAATTTAAACTGACATTAAAGGTGCGGGGAGCTGGATCGCTTACTTCCGGATCCCAGAAATTCCAATGGGGGGAGAAAACTGCCACATTCCGCACAGAAAGAGAGACTCTCATGTCCTGTACATAGATCTTTTGAATCATGTTTTTGGGAACAAAATAGGATAACGTGATATTTTCAAACCGGATAAACGATTTTTCCTTATAGATGGTCCCTGTATTTTTCGAGCCTATCCGGGCATAATCATTAATTCTGTTCTCGACGGTCCAGTAAGGCTGCACATATTCCGATGTCCTGTCGGGAAAGTTAGATACGTTTGCTGCCCGGTTGAACGACCCATATTGCCCCCAGTAAGAATAGAGCATGGTCGACAGGGAAAGATTCTGAAAGAAAACAAACTCATTGCGTAAGGTCCATCTGAAGCGAGGCGTATTATAACCCTGAAAGATTTTGTCGGCATTGGTCATCACGCCATCTCCGTTCTGATCCTTGTATTTGAAGTCTCCGGGCTGCAGACCAAACCCTTTAGCCTCTTCGGCTTCTTCTTTTTGCCATACACCCAGATGTTCATAGTTCCAGATACGATCGGGATCCTGACCGATAAACCATTGGTTCTTGGTATCATCTGCCTCTTTTTGTCCGATCACATTGCCGTCGGCATCCTTCACATCGATCATATCACCATACAGGTGTACAATCTTTCTCCTGTTCAGCGAAAAATTGGCTATGGCATTCCAGGCAAATTTCTGTGTAGAAATAATATTCGCATTCAAGGTTGCCTCAAATCCTTTATTCTCTAACTGACCCAGGTTTGCCGCCACACTGTTGTAACCGATAATCTCCGGCAACGCACGGTCGACAAGCAGATCGTTGGTTGTTGCCTTGTACGCCTCCAGAGCACCATGAATTTTGTTGTTAAAGAAAGAGTAATCCAATCCCACATTCAATGAGGCCGTTCGCTCCCATTTCAAATTGGGGTTTGACATCCTGTTTACATAAATCTGAGAAGTTATATACGGATTTCCGTTTTGATCGAGATAAGGATGTGGTCCTGATGTCATGTCTGACAAAGCTTCATATTGTCCGATATCCCTGTTTCCATTTTCACCCCAGGATAAGCGGAGCTTCCCGTAATCAAACCAACTGGTCATTGGTTCGGCAAATTTTTCAGAGGTGAACGCCCATCCCAGTGCTACAGCAGGAAAAACAGCTCTCGGGTTTCGCTGACCAAATGCCGAGTAACCATCCCGTCTAATCGATGCGGTAACCATATATTTGTCCATCAATGAATAAAACGCACGGCCCATCAATGCATCTCCCGTACGATAGGTATCATTGCTTGAATTCAGAGGGACCGTCCCTGCCTGCATGCGGTGATAACCCAATATATCATTCGGGGAAAATGCGGTAGCCGTCATCGTCTGCGACCAGTATTGTCTCTTCTCTGCATTCACCAGAAATGTGGCTTCGATTTTATGTATTTCGTTGAAGCTTTTTTTCCATCTGAGCAGATTATCGATCTGCCAGGAATATATTTTATGCGTTGTACGCTCTGAACTCCCTCCTTTTGCTGCCCAGTCGAAATTTTTGGAAGAATCGTGATTGTAATATTCCCGAAACTCCAGATAAGGTACATAATTAAATTGATATTCAATACCCAAGGGCAGGGAAACGATTGCATACATGTTTGCATTCAGCGAACTGTATACATCTTTTCTGTCTCTGTACAAGTTATCAAAAAAAGGATTTACCGGTGTCACATCCGTTGTGGGATACTTCCAAAGACGTTGCTCAACCTCTTCATTGCCAATTTCATCCGCTCCGTAGGGAGAGATGCGCACCATCTGTCCCCAGTCTGCTTGCAGATATCCCTCATTTCTTGAGGCAAATCCGGTATTTAATCCAATTCTGAGAAACGGCGTGATCTTTGATTCAAGGTTCAATCGGGTGCGAAATGTTGAAAAACGATTCCCCACAATAATCCCTTCTCTGTCGGCATATCCCAGTGACCAGTAATAAGAAGCATCGTCGGTTTTGTTGGATATGCTCACCTGATAATCCTGCTGCAATCCGGTATGGAAAACTTTATCGGCCCAGTCCGTCGTCCTGTTAATGATGTAGTTATCAATCTCCGGTGCTTTTAATTCCAACCGGGCGGTCCAGGTTCTCAACAAATCCTCTTCCGTAAAGGTCTCAATTGGCGTTTTCTTATCGTAATTGAACCAGTCTCGCTGCGTGGCGCTTTGCAACGTGCGGGGGTCCTCAAAAATTTCTGGATATTGCTGCAGATAATCGTCACTGTGCCGCCCGATTTCATACGCCCTCCTGTACTGTATAAATTCCTCCGGACCAAGCAGCCTGGGCTGATTGGCTGATTGCACCAATCCCAGGGAAGTGCTGAAAGAAACCAAAGGTTTACCCGATCTTCCACCTTTCTGCGTGAGGATTACAATCACACCACTGGCAGCTTTTGCTCCATATACAGCAGCTGAACTGGCATCTTTTAAAATGTCGATTGAGGCAACATCCATGGGGTTGATATCGGCCAGGGATCCTTCAAAAATAACACCGTCGAGTACGATCAGCGGTTCTGATCCGGCTTTTAGTGTATTCACCCCTCTGATTTGCAATCCGGCGCTTCCTTTGGCAGAATTGGCAAATCCAATATTCAAGCCGGCGGAGTTACCCCGCAGCAGGTCCTGGATTGAACGGGGACTCTCGGCCTTGAGGGCTTCTGCCTTAATGGTAGAGATGGCGCCGGTAAGGTCTCTTTGCCTCATGGTACCATATCCAACGACGACCACCTCATCCAGAAAGCTTGCCTCTTCGTCCAGAATGACATTGATTACAGCTTTATTCCCAACATTGACCGTTTGTGTCGTAAATCCGATGTAGGAGATATTCAATATCGGATTCGAGGTCGTCAGTCTCAATGTATAATTTCCATCTGCATCTGTGACGGTTCCATTTGTCGTGCCGGCTTCCACCACATTTACGCCGATCAGGGATTCACCATTCTGATCGGCAATATGCCCGGTTACCGCCTTACCTGTTTGCTGACTTTCCATTGTATCTTTACCTTCGCTATTCAAGGCATACGATGCTACAGGAATTAGCAAAAGTACAATAAGGATGATGCCCATCCGGTGCAACATCCTGTTTTTCACTCCTAGTTTAAGGGGTGAAGAAAAACATACCTGGTTCCTATTCATGATAATAACAATTTATATAATTAAAAAATATGGAATTTATAAGCTTTTTTTCGCCATCTCCAAAGCAGTTGTTGTAATATAATATTTGGTCAGTGTATTTGAGATTTCCCATGCCGGCATGTTCCTGTTGGTGAGAAATCCAAAATAATTTTTTGCCACCATCCCGAAATAATCCTCATGCCCTTTTCTGGATTCGACTGGGACAATGATCTGGTATCTGTTTTCCGAACGTTGAACTACAGTCAGATAGGGATAATTCTTTTGTAATTCCGCCACCGCTTTATTGAGTGCCGTTTCGAACTGGCTTCTGTCTGTCGTTTCTTCTTTTTCGATATACAACTGCTTGATGTAGTTCTCCTCCTTATTTTGTACGATTTCCACGGAAGCTTTTGTCCCCTTAATCAGTGCACTGTATGCATCACCGCCTCCTTCAGGTGCTTCATAATTCCAAAGTGCCGTTACTGAGGCATTTTTCCCTTTTATCTGATAATGGACTGTTCCGTTTCCAAATACTTCCAGCACATTATTTCTGAGATATTTCTGTAGGAATGCGGGAAAACTATCCAAACGGGTAGATCTGGAAAAATCGGCCAGCGTTAACTGCGTAGGCCAGTGTTTTGCAGAAGTGATGTTCACATCGGTCCTGTAATCAATTACCTCATCGGGAAAACATTGCCAGTTGATTAAATCAACCAGATGTGTTGCCACATCCACCAAACCTTCACCCTGTTGCTCCACATCATAAAACCAGGCAGGACGGACAAGAACATTTCCCGATACCTCTTTGAAATAGTGATGCACGCTTTCCATGACAATGGCTGGCTCCCCGGGCGTACCTTCCTGCAACTCCCCGAAAACCTCCTTGTTGTGCACGAGCACACGGGTAAGTGTGTTGATAATTTCATACCGTTCCGTCATTACATCATAAAGATATACATCGTGGTTCCGGGCACTATCATACGCTGCTTCCAATGTTTGAAAGCCTTTTTTGTCGATTGCCATGGGTTTGTCGGATAAGACATTGTACCCCGAATTGATTGCCTTGAAGATATACGCTGTTTTCTTGCTGTTGTTTCCTGCAAGAACCACAACATTCCCTCTTCTCTCCTGAATCATCCTTTCCAGATAATCTTTTCCGGAATAGACAATTTCATCCCAGTTTGTCGGATTTGCCATGCGTTGGCTATATCCCTCTATACTAGTCAGATACTGCTTTAATTCGTCTCCTTCGGGTGCATAGACAAATACGGTATCATTTACCTGTTCCTGAGGGAATTTTTGCAGCAAGCTTGCATGAAAATGTCCCGGATCCAGTACAACCAGTTCAATTTCACCCGCTCTGCCTGTAAAGATATCTTTCGCATCCATTGTCTTTGTTTGGTTTTGGCATGAAAAAATCAAAAGAGTCCCAATTATCAGCGTGATTGTATAAAATAGGTTTTTCATCTGCTGTAATTTTTAAATTTGAATATACGATGTACCATAGGGGTAACGTTGCGAACGACTTAACATCAGGTTGGCAGCTTCACTGTTTTTGAATCTCTCCGTTTCAGGATCCCATTCCAACCTGCCGGGTACCTTCATCGCAATGTGACTGATAAGGCATATGGTGCAGGCACGATGGCCAGGCTCGACGGGAGAGATGGGTTCTTTTCTGGTTTTGATGCATTCTAGCCAGTTACCATGCTGATTGTCACTATTGTAAAGATGAATCTCATTCTCCTTTATCTCTGATGTAAGAATCTTCGTGTCACTGGCATCAAGGGCCTTTGCGCTGTTAGCCTGCGAGACCGGATCACTGGAAGAAGCTACGTAATTGCCGCGGGAAACAAAAATCCAGCCTTCTGTTCCTTCATATCTGATTCCGTTTGGATAGCCTCCGCTTGTGTACATGGTTATCCCGTTCTCATATTCCGCTTTTACCATAAAATCGCCATGCACATTCCACAATCCCGATTTGGGAAATTGGGCAACAGCTTCTACCGATACCGGACCCGTATATTCCGTATTCATACCCCATGCAGCTGAATCGTAATGGTGCTGCCCCCATCCTGTGATCATGCCTGCTCCGAACTGTTCACACCTCAGCCACCCCGGACGACCGTAATTCTGTTGAGGATGTACCCGCATTTCCGTATAATATACCTCGGGGGTAGAACCAAGCCACATATCATAATTCAGATTCTCGGGCAAGGGCATTTCTGACGCTTCCGGTCCGGAGGGATCTCCCGGTAAACCGATTTTTACGGTATGAAGTTTCCCGATTCTCCCGTTTCTCACCAATTCGGCGGCAATTCTGAATTGCGGCGAAGAGCGTTGTTGTGTACCTACCTGGAGGATGACACCCTGTTTTCTGACGAGGTTACTCAAAAAACGGCCTTCCGTTACTGTCAGGGAGGTGGGTTTCTNNAGGTAAATATCTTTTTTCGCCAGTGCAGCTCTGGCCGCCGGCTCCGAGTGCCAGTGATCGGGAGTGCTGATGATGACGGCATCAATATCCTTATTCAATAGCATTTCCTGGTAGTCATCATACATTCTGGCATTTGAATACTTGCTGTTGCCCGTTTTCTTTGCATAGTAACTGTCTATGTATTTCTTCCCATCAAGAAGCCGCTTTTTGTCCACATCGCACACAGCTATAAACTGAGCCTGATCATACTTTATGGTTTCTGCCATATCATGATCGCGGGCGATCCTGCCAAAACCAATCTGCCCGATATTAATTTTATTGCTCGGTGCATTTTTGCCAAACAGGGATGAGGGAACAATGGTAGGAAAAACCACTGTGCCGACTGCTGTTGCTGCGGCCTTCTTTATAAACATCCTTCTTTCCATTTGATTTGTATTTACTCTGATTTGTATTTTTCAAATTCCTGTGCGATATCTGCTTCAAGGTAATTTCCGGAATGAACCAACACCCGGTATCTGAGCTTGATCTCCTCTCCTTTTTTCAACAATGTGTTTTTATCATTCTCCGGCCAATACATGGGTGTTGGTGAAAAAAACCCGTAATCACGGGTGAACCAGGGCGAAGGGTACCACTCGTTTGACGGATGTTGCATAATAGCCATTCCTTCCGTTTTTCCCAATCTCTGACCATAACAATCCATCCAGGACGAACTTTTTCCGAAGGTGTTCTTCTCTCCCGTCTCTCCTTCTGCATTGATCATGACTCCACCATTAATTACTGCCAAATCAGGATCCATTCTTCCGCTGAACAGCGAATGATTTGTTTTTTCGATTACTACATCCAGCAGCATTTCCATGGTCACATCGAAGTCGATCTGAAATTTACCTTTCGAGGGAGCCGAAACAGCAATTGTACGTTTGTCTTTGATGGGCGCATCAGCACCGGGCCGTCTCCAGATGCATTCGTTCTCAATAACCACTTTCTCTCCTCCCGACTCTTTGATATCGGCTCTCAGAGAGATTATCTGTCCTCTTTCGAGATCCTCCTGCCAGTAATTACCCCCATTTACTTTGTCACATCCAAAAAAAAGGGAACTGTGATGCGGATAGTTTGCATTGCGCATCGAGGTTACAGAGGCATTCGACGGCCCGTTGACTGGATAAAAGAAAGGATACTTCTCGAATTCAGAAAGAACGTAGTTTGTAAACAGATTTCCGTTAATCCTGATCTCAATCCTATCTCCCACTTTATTCGCGGTTACCTTTTCCTGAGCAGAAGCAACCTGAAGTGAAAGAGCTATACTCAGCATGATGAATGCAATATGTTTTTTCATTTATTTTGTTTAATTACATCAGACTATTGATATTCAATTCCCGGAGTCCCCGAAAAGCTGTTCCAATAACTTTCAGCTGTTTCTTTGTCCATTTTCCCATCAAAGACAATCATCCTGTATTTCAGCACATAATCGTTCCCATTTTTTAATGCCCACGATCTATGACGGATGGGGGTAAATTCGAAATACATGTCTCCTCTGCCGCCATTCCCATCTATTGGCCATACCCGCATAGGTTCCGGATGCGCACGATTTGACGGATGGCTTAAAAATAATATACCCGATCTTTCTCCATTCACGCCCGATTCTCCCTCTACAATACACCAACGGGCATTACTTCCATCCGCATCTACCCTTGTTTTACCTTCCGATGTCAACACGGTACAGTTCTCTTTTGTCCATCTTTCAGTCGCCCTGTAACCTATTCCTCCTCCATATCTGTAGGCATCTAACATAATTCCGTTCTTCAATGGCGTGTTGATGGACGTAGTATAGTCAATAACCCAAACTCCTTTTTTGCCATTCCACACCCTTACGTCCAATAGTTCATTCATCGCAATCTGATCCTCCCCTTTTGCTCCAAAATCCATATGTTGTTGCAATGCCTTAAAGCCCGAGAATACCTGACCGGTAATTTCAGACAAAAAACCGGCAAATCTGACGGTTCCCTGTCCTTTGTTTAAATTCCAGAAATCCACTTCACGATCTTCAATGTGCGTCAGTGTCCATGGACCCCAGATGCCATAATGGTGATAATGATCTGGCGGTTGAACCCTTGAGAGCACTTCTCCTTTCGGAGACCATAAAGGATGTAAAAACCCTGATCTTTTGAATAAGGGATCAACGCCTTTGGGTGGATACATCGTCTCGAAGCGGTAACTGAGAATGGAACTCTTTTGAGCATAGAGTGTAAGATTTCCATCTGATTTATTGATCTGAATCTGATTATCCCGACTCTCTGTTCCTTTTTTATCTGACAATTTAAGTATGAACCTTCTGGTGGAACTCTTCGGGGATAAACCATCTAATATAAACCATAGTCTGGCAGAATGGCCGGTTTCAGTTTGACTGGGGACAAATTTATGATCTGATTTAATAATTTCATATAATTCCAACTGAAGACTATCAGCATTATAATTAATCAAATCCAGCGGAAATGAGACCGGAGCATCCCGATAATCTTTGTCCATTCTGAAGGAGAATCTAATTAATTCCTGTGCAGAAACACACACTGAAAACAATAACAAAAATATTGCAATGACAAATCTCATAATCAAATGATCTTAATATATTTATACACTACCAAAAACACCAAAGCTATCATAGACCGGAAGAGGATTATCACTTTCCCCAGAAATATCAAAAAAAATAATTTCTCATTTATTGATTAAAAACAAGCATGATATCTAAAATATCGCCTTAGTATATGGGTAGTTATTAAATATAACCCAATTTTTGAATCATTTCATAAAGGGAATTAATCAAAAAAATTATTAATAAATTAAATTACAAAAAAAGCGCATAATAAAGTTAAATACAAATATTATATTTGCAGTTAAATGTACAATATTTGCATCTTTATAAAGAACTATTTTGTTAAGCAACACGAACAGCAGACAAGCTCGCCTGAACAGTGTTATTCCGAGAATTAAAAAAGGAGGAGTAAAGATGATCTGAATAGCCTAATAAATAAATTTATGAACAAGTTAATGCATGAACAACTCAATCTGAAAAATGGATCACCGGTTAAAATAAAATGGTGTGATTATGATTTTTTCAAATACCCCATACACTATCACATTGAGTATGAGATTATTTATATTGTAAAGAGTACCGGTAAAAGATTTGTAGGCAATAATATTGAACACTATTCCGATGGAGATCTGGTTTTATTGGGAAGCAATGTCCCGCATATGTATAAAAGTGATCCTTTTTATTACCAAAACATCGGGAAACGACACGTACAAGCGGTTATTCTTCATTTCTCGAATGATTTTTTCCATCATGCCATGGAACACTATCCCGAATTCTATCGCATTAAGACACTTTTGAATCAATCCCAATATGGAATCAGTTTTCCGGATAGTAAGGCCAGTCAAATGATTAAGAGCAGTCTTATAAAAGCATTGGATTTGAAAAATCTAGAATTAACACTGGAGTGCATCCGAATTCTTTCAATGATGAGTGAAACTGAAGTGAAAATATTTCTGAACGAAGATTACATAGATCAAGCTCCGGATAATCAACATGAAGACCCCAGAATAATTAAAATATTATCGCTACTGCATCAACATTATGTAGAAAACCTCTCATTACAATATCTTGCAGAAAAAGCTGGCATGAATAAGGCGGCATTTTGTCGTTTCTTCAAAGAAAAAACAAGTAAATCCTGCTTTGGTTATATCAATGAAATGAGGATTAATTTCGCCTGCAAATTACTCCTGGAAGGAGGATTGTCTATTACTCAAATTTGTTATGAAACAGGATACAACAATATTTCCAATTTTAACAGACAATTCAAAAAAATCACAGAGTTTACTCCCTCAGAATATCTGAGGGAGTTTAAAAAGGTGAAATAAGCCTCAGGATGATCATTCAAATCGATCCCTGTACGCCCATAATCCCAGTGCCGGGCTGGAGATGTAGTAAATCTCTTCACCGTTGGCAAGCGTATTGAATCCCTCCTTGAGGTGGGAAATGTCATATCGCTGCAGTGCTTCATCGATATCTCCCCATTGAAAACCGACACTTTCAATCTCTTTCTGCGTGAGATTTTCTGCTCCTTTCCCCGGACAATAGGTGATCGAAAATCTCCCTTCCGACGATCCATGGATCAAGTGTGCTGCTGCACCCAGGTTATCCCGCAATTCCGGGTCTTCCGATACGGCCTTCAGGGTATGGGGTGTACCAAAATAGCCATACTTACGGATCAACCGGTCAATGGTTTTATCCTCTCCAAACTCTTTCAGGGCAGGAGCCAACACAAACAACTCACCGCCATCTGCAATAGCCATGCGGGTGCGGTAAACCGACTTGTTACCCAGCCAGGTACTCTTGAACTCAGTGGGATCCAACCAGACGACCACTTTTTTCAGGGGCCGTTCTACCATCACAAAATTGACCTCCATTGACAACTTTGCAGCACGGTCGAATACTTCGAAATCATCTCCCATAAACAGTCCGTACGTCTGTTGTTGTCCCTTTTCGTTCACGCCTACGACTGTGAGTACATAAACAATGGGCAAATCCTTCAGATACTTTTCCGTAGCATAGTTGAAGACCCGTCGTACCGGTGTATCGGCACGACCCATCATACGCTCCATACCGTAAACGGCACCGATATAATGGCTCTTGTTGATTCCTTCGCTTCCGCCAGTACCCACCAAAATATTCTTGTTGTAGTTCGCCATGCCCACTACCTCGTGGGGCACAACCTGACCAATGGAGAGAATCAGATCGAATCCACCTTCGACCAGCAGCCTGTTAACTTGTGCCGGCCAGGCAAAGTCCACTTTTTCCTCCGATACCTCCCTGATGTATTCCACCGGCACTTCACCCAGTGTAGCCACGTCGTTGCGCCAATCGTGATCGCGAATGAGGGATTTTGGCGTTTTCCCGAACATATGATCAATTTGAAGCACCGTCATGGGAGTATGTGTACCCAGCGCGGGGAGGATATCGGTCAATCTATCACCGTAATATTCCCAGGTCATCTCAGTGAGCTCGCCCGCTCTGCTGGGCAGCCGGGTATAATCGGGCGGAACGGCCAGAATCTTCTGTCGTTCCCCCAATCGGTTTAATGCTTCGTATAGTCCCTGCTTCAGGTCCTCTTTCGATAAGTTGGTCTGCGCGGAACCATTTTCGTAATAAATCATCCTATATGGGATTTGAGACGGGGGATGTGGAATATTTCAATCACATCATCGAATTATCACATCCCCTCATCAATATTAAACATCATAGGTGGTGGAAGCCGTGCTTCCGCCACGTCCCGTCCAGTCGGTATGGAAGAACTTGCCACGCGGGTTGTCGAGCCGCTCATACTGATGGGCGCCAAAATAGTCGCGTTGTGCCTGCAGCAGGTTAGCCGGGAGGCGCTCGCTGCGGAAACCGTCATAGTAGCCCAACGCAGAAGTAATAGCCGGTACGGGAATACCGTTCAGCAATGCCGTGGCACATACCCTGCGCCAGCTCTCCTCGGCCGACTCTACCGCGTTCTTGAAGAAGGGGTCGAGCAGCAGGTTTTCCAGTGCGGGATTGTTGTCGAAAGCTTTTTTGATGTCTCCAAGGAAGCGGGAACGGATGATGCAGCCACCGCGCCACATCAGTGCAATTCCTCCATAATTGAGGTTCCATCCATACTCTTTTGCCGCCTCCATCATCAGGTCGTAACCCTGCGCGTAGGAGATAATCTTGGCCCCGTAGATGGCTTTCTCCAGGTCATTGATAAACTGCTGTTTATCGCCCTTAAAATCCGGTTTCTTGCCCACCAGGGTTTTGGATGCCTTCACCCGCAGATCTTTCTGTGCAGAAAGACAACGTGAAAAGACCGATTCACCGATCAGCGTGAGGGGAATACCCATATCGAGTGCCGTGACGGCAGTCCACTTTCCAGTACCTTTCTGGCCGGCGGTATCAAGTATCTTCTCCACCAAGGGAGATCCGTCTTCATCTTTGAAGGCCAGGATGTCGGTGGTAATCTCAATCAAATAGGAATCCAGCACCCCTTTGTTCCATTTCTTGAATACTTCGTGTTGCTCGAAAGCATCCATACCCAGCAGATCTTTCATCAGGTGATAGGCCTCGTTGATGATCTGCATATCGCCATATTCAATGCCGTTGTGCACCATTTTCACGAAGTGACCTGCACCGTTTTCTCCTACCCAGTCGCAGCAGGGAACACCGCCATCCACTTTGGCTGCCACAGCCTGAAAAATCTCTTTCACATGGGGCCATGCAGCGGGAGAACCGCCCGGCATCATCGATGGGCCGTTCAATGCACCCTCTTCGCCACCGGAAACACCGGTACCCACGAACAGCAAGCCTTTGCTTTCCACGTACTTTGTTCTGCGTATGCTATCGGGGAAGTGACTGTTTCCTCCATCAATGATGATGTCACCCGGTTCGAGCAGAGGAATAAGCAGCTCAATAAAATCGTCCACCGGCTTACCTGCTTTTACCAGCATCATTACTTTACGGGGACGTTCGATGGATGCCACAAACTCTTCGAGGGAGTGAGCTCCGATGAAGTTTTTCCCTTTACCCCGTCCGGCAAGAAAATCGTCCACTTTGGCAACTGTTCTGTTGAATACGGCTACAGTATAACCCTTACTTTCCATATTCAGGACCAGATTCTCACCCATCACGGCCAATCCGATCAATCCAATATCTGCTTTTTCTTTCATTTATTTATATTTATTTTCAAGACACAAGAACCAAGACACAAGAACCAAGNNCCTTTCCAGATGCTCCAGATCACCTCCTCATCGGCTGGCTGAGCGTAGTCGGTCAGGAAGGTAGTGGCCAGTGCACCGCTGGCCCAGGCAAACTGAATCCATTTTTCGGATGACATCTCTTTCAGGATGCTGTAGAGGAGCCCTCCCACAAAGCCGTCACCTCCGCCAATACGATCCATTACATTGATGGTGCGCAGCGGAGCTTCATGCCAGGTTCCATTTTCATAAACAATGGCTCCCCAGAGATGTTCATTGGCACTGATCACTTCACGCAGTGTGTTCGCAAAGACCGATACATTTGGAAATGCCTGTTTCGCATTCAGGATCATCCCCTTGAAAGCACTCATGGTGTCTCCAATATTTTCTCCTCCCGCTTTGGGGCCTTCAATACCGAGACACAACTGAAAATCTTCTTCATTTCCAATGAGGATATCAGCGAGAGCGGCGATTTCTGTGAAGGCTTCGTGAAGTTCCTTCTCCCTTCCCTTCCAGAAAGTGGCTCTGTGGTTGAGATCAAAGGAAATCAACGTCCCATGTTTTTTTGCATAACGGGCAATCTCGAGACAGAAGTTGCTTGTGTTGGGCGAAAGTGCGGCAATCAACCCGGAGAGATGTACAATCTGCACACCCTCTTTTCCAAATATTCTTTCCAAGTCGAAATCTTTTACATTCAAAGTTCTGCCCACCTCACCAGCGCGGTCGTTCTGTACACGCGGACCCCGCAGTCCGAAGCCACTGTCGGCAATGTTAAACTGGTGACGGTATCCCCAGGGATTTCCCTGCGGTACTTCCGCACCTTCATAGTCCATGTTACGCGCACGCAGGTCAGCTTTGATAAAAGCGGCGATGGGACTGTCTTTCACAAAGGTTGTCAGCACCTTTACCGGTAATCCCAGGTAGGAGGAGATGCTGGCTACATTGGTTTCAGCACTGGTAGCCTGCATCTGAAACAGATTGGTGCTCTGCACCGGCTGGGCATTCACCGGTGTGATGCGCACCCCCATGCTGGTGGGTACGACCAACGCATATTTAAAATCTTTTCTTAATTCGAGAGACATATGAATGATGTGATGATTATTGATTTGATGATTATTGATGTAATAATTGACAGCTAATTGCTGATAACTAAATACTAAAAGCGTCGAAGCCGCCATCTACGATGGCCACCGTACCGGTCACAAATTTGGAAGCGTCGCTTACCAGATAGTGCAACGTACCCAGAAGATCTTCCGGTACTCCGAAGCGACGAAACGGTGTGTGTGCGATGATGGTGTTGCCGCGATCAGAATAGGTGCCATCAGGATTGGTGAGCAGTGTTCGGTTTTGCTCAGTGATAAAAAATCCGGGACATAAAGCATTCACCCGAAAGTTTTCGCCAAACTTGACAGCCAACTCTCCGGCCATATATTTGGTAAAATTGGTCACCGCAGCTTTGGCTGCTCCGTATCCCGCAACCCGGGTGAGCGGACGCAGTGCGGAAGCAGAAGAGATGTTCACGATATTTCCTTTTTTAGCCTTTACCATGTATTCGGCAAAAACGACTGTGGGCATAACTGTTCCCATCAGGTTCAAATCGACCACCTTACGGAAGTCATTCATCTTCAGGTCAAAAATATTATTGTTTGGTCCGATCGTCGCTCCCGGCATATTCCCACCTGCCCCATTGATCAACACATCAATGGTACCATATTTTTCTGCAATTTCCCGTGCATTTTGTTTCAACACAGCCTCATCCGTGACATCTGTTTGCAGGAATATGGCTTCACCTCCTTCATTCTTCACTTTGCTAATCAACTGATTACCTTTCTCCAGATTGCGGGCCATGACAGCCACATGGGCTCCGTGAGCCGCCAGGTATTCGACCATTGACGTACCCAGAACGCCGGTTCCTCCTGTGATGGCAATCACTTTTCCTCTGATATCAAAAAAATCGTACATACTATGCTTTTTTTGGTTGATGCCGACAAATATAAGTCGTTTATTACCAATAAATTATCCAACATCTTCCGTGTTATTAAATCGAAAATAGTCTTCTTAAATGTCTGTCGTAAATATTCTCTTCCACACAGGATCCGATGACATCGGCATATTTCACAAGCAGGCCAGTATATTCTTCGCCCATTTCGGCAGCCACTTTATAGGCTACGTGGATCAACTGCCGGAAATTGGAATTGTAGTCGGCATGTCCCGGAATATGACGGAGTGTATTCGCATATTTTTCGCTTGTCCAGCCGTTCACTTCCTCCACTGAAGGCAGCTTTGAAGCATCAATATTAATTACATCAGCGTAGGGAGCGCACAGTTCTTCCTGACGGTTGTATGAATTTTCATAAATTTTCTTTGCCAGTTCCAGCCCTTCACCGCCGGCAAGGGCCAAACCGATTACTTCTTCTAGCCAGGTAGTTCCGGCAGTTTTCAGATGCAGTCCCTTGTCATATCTGGCAATCACTTCCGCCATAATCGGATAAATGGAAAACTTGTCGCTCCCCGAATGAACGCTCAGCTTTAGTTCTTCGGGTAGTCCGAATTCTTTCACGGCAAATTCAATCACCAGTACATCCTCTTCGAACTCTTTGGCAAACTGGGCCAGATCCCCTACATAATCTACCCCTTTGTTGAACCGCCCGGTAAACTTGGGTGCAATGGTTTGAGCGGGAACACCTTTATCCGCCAGCATTTTCAATATGAAAAGCATCTCAACCGGAGTCTGGGGAGACTCAACCTCATCCATGGATACTTCGGTGATGAAATTTCCTGCACCTTTCTCTTTTTTCAGGTAGGCATAAATTTCAGATGCATGCTGTGTGGCCGCCAGAAATTTACCGGCAATCTCGGTCAACAGCGCTTTGGTGATATGCAATGGTTTTTCGATTCCCGGGATATGCAGTTCTCCCATATATTTTTCACAGGAAGCAACAAAAGCATCTACTCCCTCTTTGCTGCTCTCCTTACCAATAAAAGAGGCCACGTCGAGCGTGAAAAAATCGGATACTTCCACATATTTCGACACCGTAGTCAGATTAATATGGTCGGCATCCACAAAATAAGATCCATTAAAATGCAGCGCATTCACAGCTTCGTCAGCCTCTTTGCGTGTATCAGCAGGTTCGGTTCCCACATAAATATGCTCTCTGTTTGACTTATTCCATACTGGACTTATGTTCAATCCCGTCTCATTGGCTTTCATGATGGCTCTCAGCTGAGCTTTTCCCTGGTGCGTAAAACGATCGCCCACACCAATACTGTATTTACCTAATTTCATTATATTTATTTTTAAAAATTGAAAAAGTTCTTCGCGTTATTGTATGAGATGTCTTCTACCATCTTCCCGATAAAATTCATTTCGGATGCCGGAAGCAGTCCATTTTCCAGGTCATTACCAATGAGATTGCACAAGATACGACGAAAATACTCATGTCTCGGATAGGAGACAAAGCTGCGCGAATCGGTAAGCATTCCCACAAACCGGCTCAGAAGTCCCAGATTAGAGAGTGAGTTCATCTGTGCTTCCATCCCTGTTTTTTGATCCAGGAACCACCAACCCGATCCGAACTGGATTTTTCCTGCTACAGACCCATCCTGGAAGTTACCAATCATGGTTGCGATCATATCATTGTCCCTGGGATTGAGATTATAAATAATGGTCCTGGCCAGTTTGTTGTCTTTATCCAGCTGGTCGAGAAAACGGCTTATTGCTTTCGCGACGGTAAAATCACCGATAGAGTCAAATCCTGTATCCGGCCCCAGTTGATTAAACAGTCGGGTATTGTTGTTGCGGATGGCACCATAATGGAACTGCTGCGTCCATCCCTTTTCCCAATCCATCAAGGCACCTTCATGCAACACGGCTGATTTAAATTTTAGGATCTCTTCTTTTGACAGCTCATTACCACCGAATACTTTATTAAAAATTTGTGCTATTTCTGCTTCCGTATAAGGGTCGGCATAAAACTCCTCAATTCCGTGATCAGACAGTTTACATCCGACGCTTGCAAAAAAGTCGTGCCGATTATGGAGTGCATCCAGCAGATCATTGAATTTATTGATTGTGACACCCGACACTTCCGATAATTTTTCCAGATAGGCACGGTATTCCTTCGGATTTTCTACTGCCATGGCTTTATCGGGTCTCCACGTAGGCAATACTTTAATGTCGAAACCTTCTTCTTTTAATGAAAGGTGATGTTCAAGGCTATCGACCGGATCATCTGTTGTGCAGACTACTTGAACATTAAATTTTTTCATTAATCCACGGGCAGAATATGCCGGTGTGCGAAGTTTCTCAGTACAGAGATCATATATTTCTTTTGCACTATCCGGATTCAGTATCTTTTCCACACCAAAAGCTGACTTCAGTTCCAGGTGTGTCCAATGATACAGCGGGTTTCGCATGGTATAGGGTACGGTTGCTGCCCATTTTTCAAACTTCTCCCAATCGGAGGTATTTTTCCCTGTGCAGTACTGTTCTTCGATCCCATTGGTACGCATGGCACGCCATTTGTAATGATCCCCTTCAAGCCACAACTGGCCCAGATTATCAAAAGTATGATCTTCCGCAATGTATGCAGGATTCAAATGACAATGATAATCGATTATAGGTTGGTTTTTTGCATGTGCATGATACAACTCTTTTGCTGCCTCTGTTTGGAGCAAAAAGTCTTCATGAATAAAACTTTTCATAGGACATTTATTTTAAAATTATTTTTTCAAACATTTCACTGTTCTCGAGCACACAATTTAGCACATAGCATTTGCGGACCCAAAGTTAGGCATTTTATTTTACATTTATCTTTTTGTATTCACTGGGTGTCATATTAAATTTCTTCTTGAAACACCTGGTGAAATATTTGGCGTCGTTCATTCCAATCATGTACGATACCTCTTTGATTGCATACTCGCCATTCGCCAGAAATTCTGCTGCATGCTGCATCAACACATCGCGCACATATTCGATGGGAGCAAGCCCGGTGAGCCCTTTCAATTTTTTAAAAAAAACGGTGCGGCTCATCCCCATCTCAACAGCCATATCTTCAATGACAAAATCGCTGTCGCCGAGGTGCGATTCAATAAATTCGTTTACAGCACGGATAAAGACGAGGTCTTTTTCATTGAAAGGAGCGTCTGTTGTTTCTTTTGCCCGCGACAAAGCAACGGGAGAAGAATTTGTTTTGTTCCTGTAATAACGTTGTAATTCGCTCCTGCGTTGCAACAGGTTTTTGACACGCGCCTTGAAATAGGAGACGCTGAAAGGTTTGGTAATGTACTCATCTGCCCCCTGCCCAAAACCCTCCAATTTGCTGTCGAGCGTTGTTTTCGCTGTAAGCAGCAAAAAGAGAATATGACTCGTATGGATATTGCTCCGAACCCCTTCGAGCAACTCAATCCCATCTACTTCGGGCATCATGATGTCGCTGACAATAAAATCCGGAATAAGTTCCAGTGCCTTTTCAAGTCCCTCCTTTCCGTTCGATGCTTCGTACACCTCGTACTCATTCTCGAGAATGGACAGGATAAACTGTCGCAGATCCTCATCATCCTCAACGACCAATACGGAGGGTTGGCCATTGACCTCTTCTGTGGCAAGGAGAGGAAGCGGCTCATCCTCTATCTCTCTTTGGGTCTCGCTCACAGCCAATGGAATGAGCGAGTCATCGATGGTCACGTCGGTGCCGAAGTGCGAATTTCCTTTCCGGAAGTACACCGTAAAGCTGCTACCCTTTCTTTCCTCACTATCTACCTCTATCCTGGCACGATGCTTGTCGGCCATCTCCTTCACAATGGAGAGTCCTATGCCGGTGCTGGGTTTACTGGCATCTTCATTAAAAGATTCAAAACGCCGGAACAGCCTGCCCATTCTTTCTTTGTTGATGCCAACACCGGTATCCTTCACCTGTAGAGCCACCTCATCGTTGTGGAGGAACACCGAGACATGAATTGATTTTCCTTCGGGCGTATATTTGAACGCATTGGAAAGAAGATTTACCACAATTTTTTCCAGCGCTTCCGCGTCAACCCATATCAACTGGTCACCCACTCTGTTTTCAAAGGAATAATCGATATTTCTGAGCTTCGCATTATTCATGTAATTCTCATACAGATTTTCTACAAAAGGTCCTATGGCAATCTTACTCACGGTGAGCGGAGATTGTTCCATCTTTTGAAAATCGAGAATCTGATTCACCATATTCAACAGACGCTTTGTATTCTTGGAAACAAGCAAAAGCTGTTTTTTCACCGCTTCAGGGGTTGATGTATTCTGTATCAGACTCTCAATGGGCGAAACAATCATTGTGAGCGGTGTGCGGATCTCATGGGAGATGTTGGTAAAGAAACGGGTTTTGATCTCCGACTCCTGTTTTTCCAATACTATCTTGTTACGCATTTTGTAGAAGGCATACAATATTCTAAAGATAAAATACAGGATCAATATCGACAACAGAGCATAGAAGAGATACGCCCAGCCGGTGGCCCAGAGGGGGGGGAGCACCTCAATGGCTAGCGTCCGTTCGTTGTCTGTCCACACGCCGTCGCTGTTTGTCGATTTCACCCGAAAAAGATATTTTCCCCGCGACAAATTGGTGTAATTGGCGATGCGCTGATTGCCTGCATAAATCCATTCCTTATCGAAGCCATCCAGCTTATATGCGTAGAGAATATTTTCCGGATCAGTATAATCGAGTGCAGCAAACTCAATGCTGAAAAAATTCTGATTGTGCTTTAGTTGCAGATGTTCAATCAAATCAATGCTCTTATGCAAAGGTCCTCCGTCGGAGATATGCACGATACGGTTGAATAAACGAAACTGTACCAGTGCGAGATAGGGGTTAAAAGTATTATTCTTCACGCGCTCAGGGTCAAACACAAACATTCCATGCGAATAGCCGAATAACATCCTCCCATCACGTAAACAGCAATTCGAGTTTTCGGAGAAATTGTACCTCTTCATCATTCGTTTAATTTCGCTAAAATTCTCAAAAGTCTCCGCTTGCCGATTAAATTTAGTGAGACCGCCTTCACTACCTATCCAAAGATCCCCCCTCTTGTCTTCTTCAATGGAGAGAATAATATTGGAAGGTATACCCTGCGCAGTACTGTAAGTTTCAAATCTTATTGGAAAACCACTTTGGTCTGTTTCCTTTATCTTGCTAATACCTCCGCCGAATGTTCCAATATATGTTTCACCTGATTGTGTGGTACAGATATCGATGATATCGTTAGCACCAATAGCGTATTCTTCGGCAGTGCTTCTTGTGAAAATTTTAAATTCTATTTCCTGAGGTGATTTGAAATCAGCATCAAACATCATAAATCCAAGGGTGGTACCGACACAGATATGCCCATGTTTGTCGTCTGTAATAATTCTTACCTGATCGGCCTGGCTAAAAGGATAATCAGTCAGATCATTGAGATGATTCACAATTCTATCTTCATCAGCTCCATGGATAATCAGATTTAATCCCCCTCCGAAAGTGCCAATCCATATGTTCTTATTTTTATCCTCGAAAATTGCATATACATTGTTATCACTCAACGAATATTTGTCGTGTGAGTCATTCTTGTAACGGGATATATGAAAACCGTTTCCACTCACTTTCCTTACAAGCTTAATTGCCCCCTCTCCTTTCGTTCCTATCCAGATGTTTCTCTCTGAGTCTTCGATAATACAATATGCAATTCCCTCCAGGGGAGCGCCACTTCCTATCTCTCCACGGTTATTGAGGATGCCCTGTTCCTTCATTTCCGCATTATATATATGAATAATCCCGTCTTTTGTCGCTACCCAGATATTATGCTGCGAATCCTCGAAAATAGGACGTACATCATTACTGATTGTTGAGTTAACGTTGCCATGAAGTGGAATAGATTTAAATTTGGCATCATCATAAAAGATCACCTTCTCCAATCCGTTTGAGCGTGTGCACATCCATAAATTGCCCTGTCTGTCGGAATAGGCGGAATGCATCATATTGGAAAAGAGCCAATGTTGAGAGAAAGGTTCGTTGTAAAACGGTGTAAGCTGATCATTCTCTCTATCATAGATCGAAAAACCACCCCCTCTGGGGTGTACCCATAATCGGTCGTCATTGTCTTCAAAAATAAAAAAGTTGGGTGGAAATACACTCGACACTGTACTTTCTATAAAGGGTGTAAAGTGAACGTAATGGCCAGAATAAGGATTAAACTTTGAGACACCCAGCAGATCGGTCTCCAGCCATATATTCTTTGAACGATCCACGTAACCACCAATAATTTGATGGAATTTCATATCGGGATTTGTTACTGAATTATTTACCTCCATGCTGCCATCATGCGTATTATATATGATAAATCCGCTCAAACTGGAGAGTACAAGGATCTTTTCCGAGGAAATCTCACAAATTGAGATGATATCTGAAGAAATTCCCGTGGAGAACCGGCTAAAGGTCTTCTCTTTCAGGTCGTACTTCCAGATAAGACCCCTGTGAGAGCCAAACCAGATGGTATCTCCGAACTCCATGGCACTGAAGAAAGGAGTTTCCTCCTTAAATCTACCCGAGGATAACGGATGAAAAAAAAATGAAGGAGAGGCTCCGTCTGCAGCCACCAAGGTTAATCCCTTGTTAGTCAGTATCCAGGAATTTTTAAATTTGTCTTCGTGAATAGCATAAACGTAGTCGTCCGTTATATTATGATTACGCGTATTATACACATTTGCACTGAAGAGAGAGTCGGTAATAGAAATACACCCGTGTTTCTCCGATAAAAGCCATACTGTGCCGCTCTCCATCGGAACAATCTGTGACGCTGAAAAAGAATTCCCTCTGCATGCCTCAATGGAATTTGGGCTTAAAAATGACGCCGTTTCTATATTAAACCGATAGGCTTGATTATCATATGTTAATGCCCAAATATTGTTGTATTTGTCCTCGTAGAGATTGTCAATACGGCTGCTTCTCGATTCAACCGTGTTGTCCGAGGGCAGATGATAAGTCGTGAATGTATATCCGTCAAATTTACTCAATCCGTCCCAGGTGCTAAACCACATAAAACCTTTTTCATCCTGCAGGATATCAGTGATTGTATGCTGCGGAAGACCATTTTCTGCACCATAATGTTTAAAATAGGCTTCAGGTTGTCCCCTCAACTGCAGGATGAAACAGAGTTGGACAAAAATGAATATGTAAAATCTTATTTTCACGCTATAGCCATTTCCAAAACTATCTTTTTGGTTGAGACAAATATATATTTTTTTTTGCTTCTTTTCCAATTCTACTTAAAGTAAAACAATTCAGCACCCTTTAAAAACCAATTTATCCCCTTTGTATTCATTAATATGCACTAATATTGCAAGTGTCGCCGTAAAGTTTTTTTAAATCTTTGACACGAATTTCTTAACTTAAATAACATGAATAAAATGAATGAATTTAGCATGAAAAAGAAAGTATCCATTGGTATGCTACTTTTCCTTTTTTTTTCGTTGGGCTTAACTGCTCAGGAAAAAAATATCCGCGGATCAGTAAAAGATACCTACGGTGAACCGGTTATTGGTGCAAACGTCATGGTGAAGGGAACAACTATTGGCGCTGCCACCGATATCAACGGAAACTACACACTTTCCGCACCGGCATCAGCCACAACGCTCCAGATTTCTTATATTGGCATGAAAGAGACGGAAGTCGCCATTACAGGAAGTGTAGTCAATATTATTATGGAAGAAGATGTGTCGAGTCTCGACGAAGTTGTCGTCGTGGGATATGGCACACAGCGCCGAAGAGATCTCACAGGATCGGTATCATCCGTGAATGCGGAAACAATTGCTGCGGTGCCTGTTGCTTCAGCCGTGGAGGCCATCACCGGAAAAATGGCAGGGGTACAGGTTCTCACAACGGAAGGATCGCCCGATGCAGAGATGCGGATTCGGGTTCGAGGCGGCGGTTCGATCACACAGAGTAACGATCCCCTCTTTATAGTGGATGGTTTCCCTGTGAGTACCATCTCCGATATTCCTCCCACAGATATTGAATCGATCGACGTATTGAAAGATGCTTCTTCCACTGCCATTTATGGATCGCGTGGAGCCAATGGTGTTGTCATTGTAACCACCAAATCGGGAAAAGCAGGCAAACTACGCCTCAGTTATAACGCCTATTTCGGCGTGAAAAAAATCGCCAAAACGCTGGATGTGCTCTCTCCATACGATTATGCAACCTGGCAGTATGAATTAGCAGTACTCCAGGGGAACGATGCACTTAAAAACTACAACTCTTTCTTTGGGAACTATCAGGATCTTGATCTCTATCGAGACGCACCCTACAACGATTGGCAGGATCTTACCTTTGGCCGCACCGGTACTTCCATGAACCATAGCCTAAGTCTGAACGGAGGTAGTGACAAGATGACCTATGCTTTCAACTTCTCTCATCTTTCCGATAAGGCGATCATGGAAGGTTCTGACTACAAAAGAAACAGCATGAGTCTGAAATTAAATAACAAGCCTACCGACAAGATCACACTCGATTTCTCGGTTCGATATACCGACACACAAATAAACGGTGGTGGTGCAAATGATGCCGGGAGTACACTCGACACGGATAAAAGGCTGAAGTATTCTGTAATTTATACGCCCATTCCGCTAAAAAATCTGGATGCAACTGCGGGTAGTAATGACGATGATCTGGGAAATCTTTATAATCCTTTAGTCTCTATCACCGACAATGCACGAGAGAAAACACAGAAGAGACTCAATCTGGCAGGGAGTGCCTCCTGGGAGATTATAGACAACCTGCGCCTGCGATCTGAGGCAGGGTTGGATCACCAGGATGATGGTGATCAACGATATTGGGGATTAACTACCTATTATATCAAGAATTATCCCTCGGTAGACAATCAAGGAAAACCTGCAATCCGTTTGGTAAACAGAGAAAGACAGACATTGCGAAATACAAATACGCTGAGTTATGATTTTAAAAAAATCCTCAGCGAAGATCACAGCCTGAATTTGATGGCGGGACACGAGTACATCATCAGGAAAGGTCTTACACTCACAGATGAGGTTCATGGATTTCCCACTACTTTCACCGCGGACGATGCATGGAGGCTCTCCTCACAGGGTGTACCCTACACCATCGACAACTATTACAACGAAGATGACAAACTACTCTCCTATTTTGGTCGTGCCAATTACGACTTCCAAGGTAAATATCTGCTGAGTGCGACCTTCCGAGCCGATGCTTCCTCTAAATTCAGCAAAGAGAACCGTTGGGGATACTTTCCCTCTGCTGCAGCTGCCTGGCGTATCTCGTCTGAACCATTTATGGAAAACACAAAAAGTTGGCTCGATGATCTGAAATTACGTGCCAGTTATGGAACAGCCGGAAACAACAATATTCCTTCGGGTCAGCTTGTACAGATGTTTGAGTCGAGGGCTACCTCATGGATCAACGGATTCACGAATTATTGGGCACCATCGAAGGTCATGGCCAACCCCGATCTGAAATGGGAGACTACTGTGACCCGAAACGTGGGTCTTGACTTCACGCTGTTGGGTGGCAGACTCAGTGGAACTGTGGAAGCCTATCGCAATACGACCAGCGATCTGCTGATTGAATTCCCGGTAGCCGGCACAGGATATGATACCCAATACCGCAACATGGGAGAAAACCAAAATGAGGGAATCGAAACTACGCTAAACTGGTATGCGGTAAATAACCGGAATTTCACCCTCAGTTTAAGCGGCAACATTGGTTTTAACCGGACAGAAATACAGAGTCTGGGGATCATGAATGATTTTGGATACGACACCTACTGGGCATCCTCTGAAATTGGGTACGACTATTGGATCTCCAAAGGTGGCGCTGTGGGTCAAATGTTCGGATATCGCTCCGATGGAAGATACGAAGTGGCGGACTTTACCGGATATAATGCTTCCACCAACCGATGGATTCTCAAGGAAGGGGTAGCGGACGCTTCTGGCGTGGTCGGTAATATTCGTCCGGGTTCCATGAAGCTGAAAGATCTTGACGATAACGGTATAGTGAATGTGGATGACCGGGAGATTATCGGGGATGCCAATCCCGTACATACAGGCGGTTTTACCATCAACTCCACCTTTCATGGGTTCGACATTTCTGCCGCTTTCAACTGGAGTTATGGTAACGACATCTACAACGCCAACAAAATTGAATTCTCTCACACCGGAAAATATCAGTATCGCAACATGATCACCACTATGGAGCCAGGCAAAAGATGGACCAACCTGCGGGAAGACGGGACCATCAGCAACGATCCGCAAGAGCTGGCTGCCATGAATGCAAATACTAACATGTGGTCGCCACAAACCTCCCGCATGCTATTCAGCGACTGGGCAGTGGAAGATGGAAGTTTCCTTCGTCTAAATACCCTCACACTGGGCTATACAATTCCCAAAACAATGCTCGCTAAAATGAAAATCGATCAGCTGCGCTTTTATGTAACCGGTTACAATGTTTTCCTTTGGACCAACTACTCCGGATATGATCCGGAAGTATCGACTGTGAGAAGGACCAACCTCTCGCCAGGCGTAGATTACTCCGCCTACCCAAAAAGTCGTCAACTCGTATTTGGCGTAAATTTGAATTTTTAATCACAAAATAAGACCAGAATGAAAAATTTGATTTATATATATATGTTTATATTATCGCTCGGAGTGATTGCCACTTCGTGTGATCTGGATGCTCCTTCCAAATCGGCTGCAGAGGGTTCGGTAGTACTGTCTATTGAGGCACTGGCTGAAGGAGCAGTGATGGGGATTCATCAATCATTCGGGGAAACCAACTCCTACCGCGGACGTTTTCTTCCTTATTATGGAATTAACAGTGATGTAGAGTGGATCAATGGCATTGACCCTACACAACTTAATGACGCCGGGAAGTATGAACTCTCCACTTATGCCGCCACGCCCGGCAACACACAAATGAACACCGATAACAATGCATGGGCTAAATTCTATGAAGGCATTGAACGTGCGAACAAAGCCATTGAGGGGTTGCGTGCTTACGGCAACGTGGCAGAAAATCCCAGAATGGCCCAACTGCTGGGCGAAGCGCTTACGTTGCGTGCAGTAATCTACCTAGATCTGGTAAAAGCATGGGGTGATGTGCCGGCACGCTTTGAACCTATCACGACTGAAACACTTTACATGCCGCGAAGCGACCGTGACGTGATCTACAAACAACTGCTGGCTGATCTCGATGAAGCAGAGGAGCTGGTCGCATGGCCTAATGAGACCGACATCACCGCCAGGACCGAAAGGGTAAACAAATCATTCGTAAAAGGTCTGATGGCCCGTATAGCACTTTATGCCGGTGGCTACTCGCAAAGAGCTGACGGAATACGCCGAAGCAACGACCCTGAACTAAGTGCAGAAAAGATGTATGCACTGGCAAAAGAGAAAACAATAGAGGTAATTCAGGGAGGGTACAACAAACTCGGTTCATTTGAGGATAATTTCAGGCTCCTGTGTCAGGACGATGTGACAGCAGGTAAGGAGTCACTCTGGGAAATACCTTTCTCCGCAGGTCGTGGCCGTGTATTGTTCACGTTGGGTGTACAGCACAGGGCGATAGATCAATATACCGGACAGAACAGAGGTGGAACCAACGGCCCGTTGCCTTATCTATTCTACGACTATGACGTGGAAGATCTTCGCAGAGATGTAACCTGTGTTCCCTATGAATGGTCGAATGCCAACCCAAGCCATCAGCAGCTCAGAAAAATCAGCAACTGGTGCTTTGGTAAGCTCCGTTATGAATGGATGAACCGCTATGTGACATCCACAAACGACGATGGGATCAACTGGCAATATATGCGACTGGCGGATGTATACCTGATGGCTGCTGAAGCAATCAATGAACTGGAAGGGCCTGCAGCAGCAGCTCCGTATCTGAAGCCTGTTCTCGACAGGGTTCTTCCGTCTGAAAAAGTAACAGCTTATATGTCGCAGGTTACTGCAAGTAAAAGTACTTTCTTCAATGCGATCGTAGATCAACGGGCACTTGAGTTTGCCGGAGAGAGCCTTCGGAAAGCTGATCTTATTCGCTGGAATCTGCTAAAAACCAAACTCGATGAAGCGAAGGTAAAAATGACGCAGCTTATTAACCGAGAAGGGAATTATGCTGATCTTCCGGAAAAACTTTACTATAAACTTGCAGATGACAACGAGACACTCATTATCTACGGACTCAACCACGGAGATACTGATGCCATTGGAGCCAGTCTCAATTACGAAAGCAATGTTGTATGGTTCAATAACAATCATCTCTCCTCTGAGCTGATTAATGCACTTTACCAGAAGGATCCGGATCAAAATCAGTTCTGGCCTATCTGGCAAACATTCATAGACAGCAGTAACGGACAATTAACAAATTAATCACATGAGACGAAAAATATATACTCCCTTATTCGCACTCTGCGCCATGCTTCTTCTCAATTTCAGTTGCACTGACGAGAGAGCTGAAGAACTGACATCGGTTGAATTTGACAGGCTGTTTTCTCCTATAAAAATAGAATCATTTATCATCAACCGCACCGACGCACGATTGAGCTGGATCATCAACAGGGATGTAGAATCATATACCTTGGAGGTATTTGCGGATGACAGCCTCTCTTTTACTGGTACCCCGGTGAGAAACTATGAGGGGGTAACCGGCGACCAACTTCCCTTCTATATCAGGGATCTGGATGGTGAAACACAGTACTCAGTAAGGATCAAGTCGGTTGCTACCGGCAAAACCGAATCAAAATGGAGCGGGGTAACCTTTAAAACAGGTACTGAAAATATTTTTCAACCTTTTCTGGATGGAGATGTAGCAGCTACTTCCGTCACCCTCCGCTGGATACCGGGAAGGACGCTCACTACCATCACACTCGAACCGGGCCCAATAACCCACACGGTTACAGCGGCAGAAATAGCGGCCGGCAATGCCACCATTGAAGGACTTACCGGTGAAACCACCTACACTGCTACCTTGCGTAACGGGGCTAAGATCCGCGGGATTATGAATTTTATGACACTCGTGGATATAGGTAACGCCATTCCGGTATATCCCGAAGATGACTTCCTCTCCATGCTCGCTGCTGCAAATGACGGTGATGCCTTTGCCCTCTTTCCGGGAACCTATGGATCGGCCAACAAATTTACAGTGAATAAAAATATCGAAATCAAAGGGGTTTATCCCTTCAACAAACCGGTGTTAAATGGTTATATTTCACTGGAGGATGGAGCTGCATTACTCCTGAAGGATGTGACTCTTGACGGAACTGGACTAGCCGATGGTAATCAGTCCGTCGTTTTTAACACTGCAAGCGTAAATTACGGAGATCTGAGGATAGAGGGCTGTGAAATTAGAAACTATGTAAAAGGTCTCTACTATTTGAATGTTGCCTCGATCGTTGAATCAATCACAATTAATAATTGTCTGATTTACAATATAGAATGTAGCGGTGGTGATTTTATGGATTCCCGTGCAGGAGCAATCAAAACAATTACACTTTCAAACTCAACTGTCTATAAGAGTGTACTTGCACGCGACTTCATACGATACGATGATAAATCCTCTTCATTCCCCGGAATAACGTCAAAAATATTTGTGAATCACAACACATTGTATGGTGTGGCCAATGGTGGGAAAAGATTGTTATACGTACGGTTTAAGGGGACTGAGACCTCCTTTACAAATAATATTGTCGCTGAAACTACAGCAATATTCTCAAATCAGTCCAGTACAGCTGTTCCTTTCTTTGAGAACAACAACTATTTCAATGCTCCCGGGCTGTTTACAGGCGGAAGTACAACATCATTGATCTTTGATGATGCTGCCTCAAATGAAAATCCGGGGTTTGTAAATACTGACAGTGGAAACTTTACGGTCACCAACGAGTTGCTGAAAGCCAAAGGTACTGGTGATCCCCGCTGGATACAGTAATCCATCACTTCTGATCCGTTTAAATTAGCCCCTTCACCGGGGTTAATTTAAACGGATTACGTCCAACAAAAAAATAAAACCCGTAACTGATGAAACAAAATTTGTCCCTGCTGCTTTTTACGTTGATCATCTTGTCATGTAGCAATAGCGCAACCAATAACCAGCCTTATCAATATGCATATCTATACAAAGATCTGCCCTTCGAGATGCCACGGATTGAGAGACCTCTCTTCCCGAAGAACAGTGTAAATCTGCTGGATTTTGGCGGCAATCCCGACGGTGTAACCCTGAATACAGAAGCGTTTGCCAAAGCAATGCAGGAGTTATCCGACAAAGGCGGAGGAACCCTGGTCGTTCCAAAAGGAATCTGGTTTACAGGCCCCATCGTCTTTGCATCGAACATCGAAATGCACCTGGAAAAAGGAGCACTGATTCTCTTTTCTCCCGATAAAACACGCTATCCTTTGGTGAAAACAATCTTCGAAGGGTTGGAAACAAGACGTTGTCAATCTCCTATTTCGGGAAGAGACCTCGAAAATATCGCCATCACCGGCGAGGGTTCCATCAACGGTTCGGGTGAAGCATGGCGACCGCTGAAAAAGGGGAAGGTGTCGGAAAGTCACTGGAAAAGCGTGATTGCGTCAGGCGGCGTGGTGAGAGGAGATGATTACTGGTTTCCATCAGAAGGAGCGCTCAAAGGAAACGAAATGAGTGACATGAATGTCCCCCGACAAAACATGACCGAAGAAGAGTGGCTCGAGATAAAGGATTTTCTGCGTCCAGTGATGGTTAGCTTTATCGAATGTAAAAATGTATACCTGCAGGGTGTTCTGTTCGAAAACTCACCCGCCTGGAATATTCATCCCCTGATGTGTGAGAATGTGATCATAGACGGCATTTTTGCACGCAATCCGGGATATTCACAAAACGGGGACGGTCTCGATCTGGAATCCTGCAAAAACAGCATCATCGTGAATTCTCTCTTTGATGTGGGTGATGATGCCATCTGCATCAAATCGGGGAAAGATGAAGAGGGACGTTTGAGGGGTCGCCCCACCGAGAATGTGATTGTGGAAAACTGCAAGGTTTTTCAGGGTCACGGCGGTTTCGTGGTGGGCAGCGAGATGTCGGGAGGTGTAAAAAATATATCCGTAAAGAATTGCCAGTTCCTGGGAACGGATGTAGGCTTGCGGTTCAAAAGCAATCGTGGCCGCGGAGGGGTGGTAGAAAACATTTACATCTCTGATATATACATGTTTAATATCGTTACCGATTCTTTCCTGTTCGATCTGTTTTACGGTGGAAAATCAGCTTCGGAAGCACTGGCCGATGGCGATATAACCCCAGCAGAAGAACAGGCAATTCCGGTCACGGAGGAAACCCCGGTATTCAGGAACATCTATGTAAAGGACCTGGTATCGAGAAATGCCCGTCGTGCCATGTTCTTCAATGGGCTCCCGGAGATGAACATCGAAAACATCAACCTGGAAAATGCATTCATTACCGCCCGCTATGGTGCCGAATTTTCAGAATCGAAAGATATCAGTCTTAAAAATGTACATGTCATCCCCGAGGAAGGAGCAGCCTACCTTTTCAACAACGTGAAAAATTTTAAAGCGGAAGGACTTGCCTATGCAGTGAGCAACGATGCAAAAGTTGCAAAAATCACCGGTATCGGCACTTCGGGATTGCATCTTTCGGGATTACCGGAGGAAGAAGTAGATATTGCAACTGATGTGAACAAAAAATCGGTCGAATTTAATTAATTTGTAAAATTATGAAAAACGTATATTTTATTCTGTTAATTACGATTCTCATTCTTGCACAATGCACAGGTAATAAGCAAGATGATACGAAGGAAAAGCCTTATTATGTGAGGATGGCCGACTCGGAAATGCAACGCTATCCGGAAAGCTGGATGGTCGACTTTTCGAAGAATCTCAAGTGGAACTACACACATGGGTTGGAGATGCAGGCGATGATCCAGGTAGCGGAAAAGAGCGGTGACGAGAAGTATTATACTTACGCCGAAAACTACGCCGACACCATGGTGAACGACGATGGAACCATTCAGACTTACACGTTGGAGCGGTACAACATTGATCACATCAACCCCGGGAAGATCTTGTTCCCCATCTACGAGAAAACCAAAAATCCAAAATACCTGAAAGCGCTGCAGCTACTCAGAAGTCAGATGGAGACGCACCCGCGTATCTCCAACGGTGGGTTCTGGCATAAGCAGATTTACCCGCATCAGGTATGGCTCGACGGATTGTATATGGCTTCCCCTTTCCTGGCAGAGTATGGCAAGACCTTCAATGAACCGGCTCTTTTCGATGAAGTGGCGTTGCAGCTTACGACGGCCTACAGTGATCTGCTTGACGAAGAGACGGGACTGCTTTATCATGGTTGGGATGAAAGCCGCCAGCAGCGCTGGGCTGATCCCGTGACGGGTAAATCACCCAACTTCTGGTCGAGAAGCATCGGCTGGTACATGATGGCCATGGTAGACGTGCTGGATTTTATGCCTGCGGATCATCCGCAAAGAGAAAAAATCATCACGATACTGAACAAGGTTTCCGCCGCTGTCGAAAAACAGCGTGATCCCGAAACAGGAATGTGGTATCAGGTGACAAACCTTCCCGACAGAGAAGGAAATTACCTGGAATCGTCCGGCTCCATCATGTTCATCTACACCTGGGTGAAAGGTGCGCAAAAAGGATACCTGCCCAAGGAATACCTGGAAAAGGGAGAAAAGGCCTTTGCGCAGTTTGTTGCACGTTTTATCAGAGAGAATGCCGATGGAACCATATCGGTCACCGACGTATGCTCCGTAGCAGGCCTGGGCGGGGAGCAAAGATACCGCGACGGTAGCTTCGAATATTACATTTCTGAGCCCGTGAGAGATGACGATCCAAAAGCAGTCGCTCCCTTCATGATGACCAGCGTACTTTTGGATAAGTAAATAAAAATTACAAACTTTGCCCGATGACTGTGAGATTCAATACAATTCAGCTGCTTCTGTTCTTGCTTCTGTGCACGATCACAGCAACAGCGCAGATCCCCGCATTCCCCGGTGCTGAGGGAGCCGGTAAATTTACCACCGGCGGCAGGGGAGGTAAAGTACTCTATGTAACCTCGCTCGACGATACAGAAGAGCCGGGCACGCTACGCTGGGCTATCGGGCAAAAGGGTGTCCGTACGGTGCTGTTTAAGGTATCGGGACAGATCCGGTTAAAGAGCCCGTTAAAAATCAATAACGGTGATCTCACCATTGCGGGACAATCGGCACCCGGTGACGGCATCTGCATCAGCGACTACGAAACGATTGTCAGTGCCGACAATGTAATCATCCGTTTTCTGCGTTTCCGCCTTGGGGACAGGTCGGGATCCGCGGTGGATGCGCTCTCGGGATATAGAAACAGCCAAGTCATCATCGACCACTGCAGCATGAGCTGGGGCGTGGATGAACTCTCCTCTTTTTACGACAACAGTCACTTCACCATGCAGTGGTGTTTTATCACCGAAAGCCTGAGAAATTCGGTTCATCCAAAAGGGAAACATGGTTATGGTGGTATCTGGGGAGGACAGCAGGCATCGTTTCATCACAATCTGCTGGCCCACAACGACAGCCGCAATCCCCGTTTTTGTGGAAGCCGCTACTCCAATGAGGTCGATCTGGAAAAGGTGGATTTCAGAAACAATGTGATCTATAACTGGGGATCAAACAACATTTATGCCGGCGAAGGGGGCAGCTACAACATCGTCAACAATTATTTCAAGCCCGGACCCGCTTCGGACAAGGGCTCACAAAAAAGAATCCTCAACCCGTATGCCGACGATGGCAAAAATCAACAGCCGGCAGGAGTGTATGGTCACTTTTATGTGACGGGTAACTACCTCCATGGCAATCTTTCCGTAACCAATGAAAATAGGTTGGGCGTTGAGATGGACGGTACCTTTAACCAGTTTGCACCGGCAGCAACGCTGAAAGATATCCTTTCGGACAAGGAATCTTCAATGCCTCCGGTAACCACCCATACGGCTGTTGAAGCCTATGAGAAAGTATTGGCCTTTGGCGGTTGTTCTTTGGTGAGGGACCTCCATGATGCGCGCTATGTAGCCGATGTAAAAAATGGTTCATACAGTTTTGAAGGTTCTGCCGGCAGTTCACATGGACTCATCGACAGCCAGCAGGATGTGGGGGGATGGCCGGAATACAAAACATACAGCCTGTACAGCGATGAGGATGGTGATGGCATCCCCGACGGATGGCTCGAGAAAAATTATCCCGGCAAAAAAGCAAACGACCGGAACAACGAAGAGTACACCTTCCTGGAAGTATATCTCAACAGACTGGTGAAACATTTGATGCCGGGCTACAACCAAGAGGCTACGCAGGGAGACAACAGAAACAGCACAGCTAAAAAAGAGAAGTATTTTGTGGTTGACAAAAGTGGAAAAGGAGATTTTACTATGCTGCAGCAAGCCATTGATGCAGTTCGGGCTTTCGATCCGGACTATGTTACCACCATCTTCGTCAAAGAGGGTACCTATTATGAGAAGATCGTCGTTCCCGACTATGTGCGTGACCTTAAAATCTTGGGGGAGAATAAAGAGAAAACCATCATCTCCAACAACGATCATGCCCTGATCAACAACATGGGCACCTTCAGGACCTATACCATGCAGATCAGGGGCGACGGCATCACACTGGAAAATATCACCATCGAAAACAATGCCCCCATGGTAGCACAGGCGGTGGCATTGCACACCGAGGGCGACAGGATCATCCTAAAAAACTGCAGGCTCCTGGGCAATCAGGATACCCTCTATACCGGAGGAGAAAACGCACGGCTTTATTTTCACGGTTGTTATATAGAAGGAACCACCGATTTCATCTTCGGCCCCTCCACAGCATGGTTTGAAAACTGTGATATCTACTGCAAAAAAAACTCCTATATCACTGCAGCCAGTACACCTGCCTCGGTTGAGTTCGGTTATATCTTCAACCAATGCAGCGTGACGACTGCCGATGATGTCACCTCAGTTTATCTGGGACGCCCCTGGAGGCCCCATGCCATGACCCTCTTCATGCAGTGCGAACTACCGGAAGCAATCAACCCCCTGGGCTGGCACAACTGGGGTAAGCCGGAAAACGAAAAGACCGCCCGATACGAAGAGTATAAAAATTCAGGAAAGGGCAGTAACTCCTCACAACGGGTGCAATGGATGAAATCACTGACTCCCGGGGAAGCACAAAAAGTGACACTGGAAAATGTAATGGGACGTTTTACCGAAAACATACAAGCAGCTTTATAAAGATTACCTGATTTTTCATCCTTAAAACCTGAAATAAATGAAACATAATGAGCATGCAATGTCGAGAAGAAAATTTCTCGCAGTCTCCGGAGCCATCGCCGGCACGACCCTTGTGGACCCCAAATCGCAGATACTTGCCGCCAATATCCCGGGCGTTAATCAAAAAAGCGTGAAAACCAAAATAGCAGTCGTGGGACTTGGTAACAGAGGTACCGGCATGTGGGGCGGCGATATTGTAAAGGAATATGCCGACCAGGTACAGTATGTGGGTCTTTGCGACCACAACCCGGGAAGGCTGGAAGTGGGCAGCCAGATGATTGGCGCCAATTGTCCTACCTACACCAATTTTGAACAGATGATGCGCGAAGCCAAACCCGACCAGCTGATCATCACCACCGATGACAATACCCACGACTATTTCGTGGAAAAAGGAATGGAGATGGGCGCCAACATCATTTGTGAAAAACCCATGGCGATAGACGAGAAAAAAATTCAGACCATCATCGATGCCGAAAAGAGAACAGGTAAAAAGTGTCGAGTCACTTTTAACTACCGTTATTCACCCCATCGCGCAAAAATGTGGGAGATACTGCGCTCAGGGGAGATCGGCGAACTGACTTCCGTCGATTTTCACTGGTACCTCGACACGTCACACGGAGCCGATTATTTCAGGAGATGGCACCGGCTCG
>DFYK01000109.1 GCA_002383605.1 Proteiniphilum sp. UBA4084
TTGCTGCGTCGGATAAATTCAATTGCACTGTTGGCAACCTTTGTATCTCCAAGTTCATTTGCAGCCTCACCCTCAACTGCTTCCCAACGGTCTGAACCGGAATAAACCTCCACTCCGGGAGTAAGTTTTGGTGGTTTGCGTCTTGCAATATTATAAGCCTCTTCAGCTGACACGTACGATGGAGGATTGGTGTTTACAGGCTCTTGATATCTGCGGGGTTCACCCCCCTCAGTCCATGCTTCCGTATCGTCTATTCCACCGTGAAATACTTTTCCCGTACGGAGCGAAGCATAGCCATACTGTTTAAAATATTTTGGCAGACTCACCCACTCGGGGTAGGTGGCACCAAACCATTCACGGTTGCTGTAGAGGCCGCTTGTGGTAGGGCGACGACCTGTAAGGAGGGATGCCCGTGACGGACCGCTCAGCGGGTACTGACAATATGCCCTTTCAAATCTCACCCCCCTGTTTGCCAGATTATCCAGATTTGGGGTAATTGCCATCCCGCTGCCATAAACATTTAGTTCTGTGCGCATATCATCAGATATCAGGAACAGAACATTCATAGGTTTTTTCGAATCACTACGGGCTTCAGGTTCAACAACAGATTGCGAAAAAATATTGGTCAGTGACACCGAACCCATTAACAATCCAGCGGTATATAATTTTGTTTTATGTATATTCATTTTCATACCGTGGTATTCTTTTAAAGATATTGAGCAGCAATAAATATTGCCGCTCAATATCAATCAAATATTCATATTAATCTAATTTTACAATCTAATTGTAACCCGGATTTTGATAAGCTGCTTTCGCTGTTTCATCCAGCAGATTTCCGTTTTCATCGGTAAGCATATCCATAAATGCCTGCGGGAATGGTTTGAATGTATTGAAAGGGCTAAATGCACCTTTACCGTTCCCGGTCTGTCCTTGCGTACCATTCACATTATCAGACACCGGCCAGTGATTTTGCAGGGAAGATCCCATTTGCTGGTGCCACATAATTCTGTCTGCCTGAATACCTGCATGATGAATTCCTTCATAAAGCGTAAGTTCACCGATCATCTCTCTGGTCAGTTCATTGTAAATAAAATGAACGAATCTTTGTAAATCGGTTGTGGCACTGGAGGGATAGTTCTCTGCATTTGAATTGATTGAAGTACCATCCCAGTATGAAGCATCAATTTTCATATCCGATATCCTGTTCTCAGTTACTGTATAAGGATACTGTTTCTCTGAAGAGCTCAGTTTCTCTGCACCCGGATACAACCTTGCAAGCACTTCCGCACGATTCTCACCCGGCTTGTATGCTGCTCTTTCTCTTACTTTATTGATATCGTTAATTGCCGAAGTAAAATTACCTTTACGTCCATAAGCTTCTGCTCTTATCAGGTATGTTTCTGCTATTCTGAACATTGCCACATTTCGGCTTCCATATTCAGAGTTGATGGCCTCCCTGTTCAGGTCGATATGTTTTTTTACGGTTGCAGCAACACCAATACCAAACTCCAAGCCCACGTTGTTAGCTTGGTAATCATCACTACCGTCTCTCCTGTAATAATATTTATCTCCATCTTTTGTCCAACGGGGATACAAAACATAAGGCTGCGCTTTGGCTACTTCAATCGGAATTGCAGTCTCTTTTGTGTTTTCCAAAAAGACAAGGCCTAAATCACCTTTTCCTATCTTACGTTCTCCGGCAACAGCTGGACGTCCATTCCACGATTCACGGTCATACGTAGGTAAAATGTTTGCATTAAAATATGCAGCCTCATCAGCAGACCATTTTTTTGTACCGTTTTTAGCGTCTTTATAACTGTAATAATCAACATCATTAGCTCCTTCGGAAAGCATTGCCTTGTATTCTATCAGGAATGTCTTTTCGAACCTTGAGTCAGACTGTTTATTGGTGAATACATCATATCCCCAGTCGTTGGTTCTCATCCTCACATTTTGATGCCCATATTCCCATGTACGGTTGGGTAAACCCCAAAGTGCGCGCACATAATTACAGGTCATGTAGCATTGAAAGCGCATTCCGTAACGGGTATTGGCCAGTTTGGGACCAAAGGAAGCAGCTAAAATAATCTCTGAATTATTTTCAGATGGGTATGAACCTTTTGCAGTAGCAAAAATATCTGCATAATTATCGGCCAGTTTGTAATTCGGACTATTGATTACCTGTGTGGCAAAAAAGATACAAGAATCGAGGTCTGTTGCTACATTTCCTTTATAAAGCATTCCTAAATGAGCATTTGGATTCGAATGATCGATCGTGCCATCAGCTTTCCTGTATTGTTTGAAGTTGGCCCCCTGCGCTCTTTGCAGATAAAGTTTAGCAAGAAGATGTGCAGCTGCACCTTTTGATACCCGCTCCCTGACTTCAGTTGATCCGCCTTCAAATGCTGTTGCGGGAAGATTATCATAGCAGAATCTCAAATCACCAATAATCTGTTTGTAGATCTCTTCAGATGTTGATTTCGGGAAATTGTACGAATCCGGCAATGAGTTGTTGCTTTTCAGTGTCATGTGCACGTCACCCAGAGAAGTGTTAAGCATATAATATACCCATGCTCTGGTAAACAAGGCCTCAGACATTCTTTCGGCAGCATACTTTTTATCTGTGGCAAAACGCCCCAGTGCTTTTCCGTCTCTTATTGTTTCTACTGCCCTGTTGCAATTATTTATTGTAGGATATCCTCCCAGTAATTGTTTTGCGTAATATCCCATCAGATTGTTGGTATAGTTACCCGCTCCTCCGGCAGGAGTCCATACTGTAGGAGAATAAATATCCCAGGAATTATCTCCTCTTATTTCAGCATCTGATCCCACATGAAACATGTAAGATCCTTCTTCCCATCCATATTTCCATCTCAGGGCATCGTAAGTTCCGTTTATGAGTTGTTCCAATCCGTCCTCAGTATTAAAATAATCCTGAGTAATCGTAGAAACCATCTTTTCGTCCAAAAAACTATCGGAACAAGCTAATATTCCTAAAGATAATAATATAATAATGTACTTTTTCATAACTACTTCAATTTAAAATCCAAATCTTAATCCAATTACATAACTACGCATCAATGCAGTGTTGTTGGTTTGTCCTCCTGCCATTGCACCTGATTTTGAATCCCAGCCATTCACATCATCGGGGTTGATACCCACTTTTACAAGATCACCTCCAAAAATAAATGGATTAATAACCTGTCCGTAAAGCTGCATATTGGAAAGATTGTATTTCTTCAGGTTCTTTTCAGGGAATGTATACGATAGAGATATATTCCTAACAGCCACCATATTACCGCTAGCATAATTCATTGCATCTGAGCTGCTGCTGTGTACTTTCGTCGTGGGTTGAGGATATCTTCCGGATGTATTTTCAGGACTCCACACATCTTTTTCCACTCTTCTGCCATAAGTTTGCAACAAACCATAATAAAGGTTCCCTATGCGGGCATAAACAAAGAAGTTCAGTTGCAGATTTTTGTATGTAAAGGTGTTGGTAATACCTCCCACCCATTTAGGTCTGTTGGAACCAAGGATCTTGGCATCATCGTCGTTAATTTTTCCGAATCCATTATCCATCAGGGTGATGGTCTCTCCGGAAGCCAGTGTGTAGGTTACCGAACCTTCGGTACCAGCCGGAACTACTTCCATGGGCTGCTGATCTACGAGCTTAACCTGACCCGGAATATAGGTCAATTTTCCTACTGTTTTGTAAATATCCATCAGGTAACGATCTTCTTCTGTATCCTGCCACAAGCGGTCATATTGATAATCTCGCATCACCCGGATTGGTTGTCCGATAAACCATCCATTACTCTTATCATCCTGTTTACCTTTAGCCAGCTCCACGATCTCTTCTTTATTGGTTGACCAGTTGAAATCTGTTTCCCATGTAAAATCGGGGGTACTGATATTTACAGTTGATAAATTCACCTCGAATCCTTTGTTACGTGTTTTTCCAACGTTCGACTGAATACTTACATACCCTAAAATAGCAGGAATCGAACGATCCATCAGCAAGTCGGAAGTATTTGCTTCATAATACTCTATAGAACCGCTTATCCTGTTTTTAAACAAAGCAAAATCCAATCCCAGGTTTGTCTGTGCCGTCTTTTCCCAGCCTAATGAATAGTTGGGCATCACCGATGCTTTTGCTCCTGCAACTTCTGTATTGTTGAATACCTGGTTGGCACCCATCAGCGATCCCGATGTACTGTAAGCTCCTACTGCAGAGTTGCCTGTAACACCCCATCCGTATCTCAGCTTCAACTGGTCAACCCAGTTTATTTCCTGCATAAACCGTTCCTGCTCCAATTTCCATGCAACAGCCAATGAGGGGAAAAAGTCCCATTTATTTCCGGGAGCAAGAACAGAAGATCCGTCCCAGCGACCTGTAGCAGTGAGCAGATATTTATTCATTAATGAGTAATTTACCCTTCCCATGTATGAAGCCAAGGCATACTTTGAGAAGCCCGAGCCATATCCATGAGGTTTACCCACTGAATTATCAGATAAAGAGTACCAAAGAGCTGATGAATACAGTAGATCTTGCGACCTTACCCATAGGTTTTCACTTCTTGTTTCCTGAGCCGACTGCAGCAACGTTACATTTAACGCGTGCATATCGCCGAAGTTTTTATTGGCATACAGCAAGTTTTCCAATACCCAGGAAAAACTGGTTGCATTTCTGTTGTATCCTGTCATGGGTACTGATGCGGGTGGTTTTGAACCAATGGGATTGGTATAGTCTTTATCATAAAAACTACCGTTGCGTGTGTGTCTGAACTGAGCTCCGAGATTCATGCGGTACTTCAGCCATGAAGTTATGTCTATTTCCGCAAAATTACTGCTCATCACCGAGTACGCCCTGTCTTCATTTATTCCGTTTGCAATATTCACCAGCACATTATCTCCGGAAGGGCCAAATCCCGAACCGGGATTCATTAGATTGCCCTCTTCATCGTAAGCAGGGGCATATGGCAGCAATGCCAGCGCCTGTCCATAAGAGTCTTTGGCGGTAGAGTTGCCGGAATTATTCATCATCCCGTAATTCTGAATTGAATAGTTTGCATTTAATGATGCGCCTACATTCAGCCATTTAACCGGATTCACGTTTCCGTTGATGTTAGCGGTAAAACGCTCATAATCCTGGTCGACCATGGGTGATTCCTGCTGCAGATAGGAAACTGACATATAAAGCTTGGATCTGTCAGAACCGGATGATAAAGATATCTGGTGATTATTGGTAATACCCGTACGGGTAACCAGATCTGGCCAGTTTTGATCAAACAAAGTCGATGCATTATAAACAGGTACCTGATCGGCATACCCCAAAGCTTTTTCTTCGGCTGTAGCAGGCCTTAACACCTGATTACCATTAGAGTCAAGTTGATAGGCTGTTCCTAAGATTCGGCGCATATAATTCTGACTGCCCATGAAAAGCACCATATCCCGCTCCATATCAGGAGCATTGCCGTAAGCTCCACCATAAGTCCCGCCGTTGATATATGATGAACGCTGCCAGTTGAGCAGTTCGCCCGAGTTCATATAATCAGTCAGTTCATCTATCCGGTTAAATGAAACCGAACCATCATAGCCAACGGTCACTCGTCCTTCCGTGCCTTTCTTGGTTTGTACCAAAATAACACCGTTCGCACCACGTGAACCATAAATTGCTGTGGCTGATGCATCTTTTAGTACCTCAATCGAGGAAATATCATTCGGATTTATATCCGCCATTGAGCCCGATGCAAGCGGGATACCGTCCACAACATACAGCGGTTCATTTGATGCGTTGATGGATCTATTTCCCCTGATTCTGATGGAGGCAAGTTCTCCCGGCCTGTTATTTGAACTGATATCAACACCGGTAACTTTTCCCTGAAGCGCCTGAAGCGCGTTCTGCACCGGACGCTCCTTAATCTGTTCTTCCGTTACTCTTGACAGAGCGCCGGTTAAGTCGCTTTTTTTCTGAACTCCATAACCAACCACAATTAATTCCTCGAGAGCCTGCGTATCCTCAACAAGAACAATCCGAATATTGGTTTGGGCACCCACAGGTATAGTCTGCGTTACATAACCAATATAGGAAATTTGTAATACATTATCGGCCGAAACATGACTCAAGGAGAAATTCCCTTCAACGTCGGTCGTCGTGCCATTTGTTGTGCCTACGACTAAAATTGTTGCTCCAATTACGGGAGTACCGTTATTATCAACAATATTTCCGATAACTGTCTTTGTTTGAGCAAACACAGTTGTCGAGCATGTTAACAATATCACGGCCAAAAACAGCTGGTAGAACTGTTTCGTCGTTAGGAAGCCTTTTTTAAGTCTTTCTTTAAAATTTTTCATCTCATCCCTTTTAATGATTAGACATTTGTTAATTTTGTTTTCCGTTTATAGATATTAATTACTTTTTATCGACTGCAATTTTATTAAATCTTTTCCAAAGCAAGACTATGTTTTTTGTCTTTTAGCTATACTATTTGACATTTTTTTCGATTCCTAAAACAAATGTCTATCATTTCAACAATTTATAAGCAATACCAGGATGGGATACGCACTTGTTTTTCGTTATATATTCCTTATGTTTCGCTTATATTTTGATAAGGAGATGATAAGGGAGTACCGACGAAGAACCGGATAAAAGTCGTAATAATCCAATGAAAAATACAATTATCATTTAGCTTATCTTTTAAATCATTTTTCACAGTTACAGGCATCATTTTTCCCCTAATTTTGAAACCGAAATATGAGCAATCGAAATTTTATTTTCGAGAAGTTTCATAAAATCGTCTGACAATCAAACCAAAACCATTTGATTTACACAGATTTTTTTTGTAATTCAGATATTCGAAACTTTCTGAGATATGGAGAGATCAAACAATTGTAATAGAAATTATCAATTTGATAAAATAATTTATCATGACCAAAATAATTCTAAATTACCAAATCAAACATCTAAATGATCATGATTTATAACATACTTACTGCGAGTTCTATATGGAATAATAAAACAGTATGTGAAGACAGGGATCTGATCGAGTTTGTATTTATTCGGGGGACACCTGATCCACTTCGACAGGCTGCTGACCTGAAGGACAGCCCCTGGACTGTCTGGGAGGTATTGCAGCCTGAAGCGTATGACTACCAAAGAGATGATAATGATTAAAGTTCTGACTCATATTTAGCCCGTGGTAGAGAAAACTAAAGAATAATCACACAAGCAAACCATGCCGAATACTTTAATATGCGGCAATACTGTGAATAGAGTAAATTAAATCAGTAAGACCAAACATGAATTTAAACGCTTATAAAAACATTATGAACAAATTGACCTTTATTTCGAAAATTTTTATTTTATTACTAAGCCTATTGTCCTATGTAACAATGGCTGAAGCCCAGGAAGGTGCTGTCAGAGGTACGGTGAAAGATGCCCTAGGAGAGCCTATGATTGGGGTAACCGTACAGGTGGAAAATACTTCTGTTGGAACAGTAACCGATTCTGACGGGAATTACACCCTTAAGATTCCCAATTCCGACGCAAAAATTGTTTTTTCATTTGTAGGATATGACACACAAACCATTTCTGTTGGCAACAGAACTCGAATAGATGTGACAATGACAGAAAATGTAACCTTGATGGAAGAGTTGATTGTGATTGGATATGGCGCCGTGACCAAACGCTCTCTATCTACAGCGGTGGCAACAGTTGAAGGAGACAAGGTAGCAGATTTGCCCACAGGAAACCTGGCACAAAGCCTTGTAGGAATGAGCTCCGGCGTAACATTCCAACAAATAAGCGGACAGCCGGGAGAATCACCTGCTATCAGAATCAGGGGAAACGGGTCTATCAACAGTGGAAACGACCCACTTTATGTAATTGACGGATATCCCACAACCTCCAGCAGCGATTTTGCAAACATCAATCCTCAGGATGTGGAGAGTATCCAAATCCTGAAAGATGCCGCTTCATCGGCTATCTACGGTTCTCGTGCCGGTAACGGAGTGATTATCGTCACTACAAAAAAAGGCAAGGAGGGCAAACCTGACATCCGTTTCAATGCACAAGTGGGTATTAGCCAACCATCTACCTATGTCGATGTGTTGGGCAGGGATGACTACCTGGAGATGGTGATCGAAGCCAGAACAAACAACGGAACCATCAACAACTTTCCTGCGCTACAGGATCTTTGGAACAAACGCAGCACCCTGCCGGACAACAACTGGCAGAAAGACATTTTTCGCAATGCACTCAACTACAGAACAAGTGTCTCGGTGACTGGCGGAACGGAAAAGGTGAAATACAATTTTTCCGCCTCTTATCTCAATGAGGATGGAATTTTGCTGAACTCCTATAACAAGCGTATCAACCTGAAGGGAGGATTTGAAGCGCTGCTCACCGATAAAATAAAACTGGGTGTAAGCTTCTCTCCCACCTACAACCACAACCGTGCACAAAACCCCTCGGGCGGGAATACCGAAGATGTGACCGGTATTGTGGCTGAAGCGCTTACCTATCCTCCAATTTTCACACCTTACTTAGAGAATGGCGACTATTTTCAAGTGGCTCAACATGCCGGAGGCAAAAACGGTTACCCCAATTACGGTTTCAATACCCAGATCAGGAACCCGGTAGCCAACCTGATGGAAAACTTCGACAACAGGTGGTCGTTCCGCTCACTGAACAACGCTTTCCTTGAATTCAGACCAATCAAAGGATTGATCATTCGCTCAAGTGCTGACTTGATGATCAACTCCTTCAAACGTGATTATTACCAGACCGCTTACCTGCTGGGGAACAGCTATACGGGTAATAAATCGACACCCAATTTCAATACCATTGATGGGTATCGCTCCTCACTGCTGGCTTACGACTTGTATTCCTCCACTACGGCCACTTACAGCTGGATAATGAATGAGAGTCACAACTTCACCGCATTGCTCGGCTATGATGCAGAGTATTTCAACACATTTGATGTACAACAGGATGACCGTTCCGATAGCGACTACCCGATTGCGTACTCACAGACCAATATCACCAACGTAAATGGCGCTAATCTTTGGAACGGCTCCTCAAATGTGGGTGAATATGCGTTTGATGCCGTGTTCGGTCGTCTCAACTACGATTACAACCAGAAATATGTAGCTTCCGCATCCCTCCGGCGCGACCGTTCCAGCAAGTTCGGTCCCGGCAAACGTGCAGGTATCTTCTACTCGGGATCGGTAGCATGGAATATTTCCGAAGAAGAATGGGGAAAAAATGACTGGTTGACCAGTTCAAAAATCAGGTTGAGCTACGGTCTTACCGGTAATGACCAGATTGGTAATTACTATGCTTGGATGGCTTCACTTGGCAGCTCCGACCAGGTGGTATTCGGCAGTAACGAAAACATGGTGACACGTACCGCCTATTATCCCAACGGCTACTCCAATCCATACCTCGGATGGGAAACCAACAGCCAGTGGGATATGGGTATTGATCTGGGGTTCTTCAACCGTCTTGGACTGACGGTGGATCTATACCGCAGAGTAAGCGAAGTGGTGATGTCAATGTCTATCCCCAACTTCAACGGTATAGCATCCTCCATTATGGCCAACTCGGGAGAAATAGAAAACAAGGGTATTGAAGCACAACTGACTGCTCCTATCCTGACAGGCGACTTCAAATGGACAGCCACACTCAATGGTTCAAAAAACGTCAACAAGATCCTCTCCCTTGCAAACGGTCAATCCCAACTCTCCAATCAGAGAGCGGGAACCAAGTGGTCAAATGTGATCCGCAACTATGTAGGCCGACCAATGGGTGATATGTATATGCTGAAAGTGATCGGCACCTTTAACAATGCCGATGACCTGAAGAACAAACCCAATTTCGGCACTCAGGCAATCGGTGACCTGATGTACGAAGACTATAATAAAGACGGAAAGATCGATACCAATGACTTTCAACTCATGGGTAATTATCAGCCTGATTTCACTTTCGGATGGACCAATACTTTTGCATACAAAAATATTGACCTCAACTTCACGATTGATGGCCAGGTAGGAGGCGAAATAATCTTTGCCGCTGCACGTGCGTTTACGTTAAACAGATACGACGATAATGTGCTTGCTGAATCCGGTCTGGGACGATGGAAATCGGAAAGTGATCCCGGTAACGGTACATCACACAAAGCGGGGACCAACAATCTCGGCTCTAATATCAATGCCTCTTCCCGCTATCTCTATAGCTCCGACTACCTCCGTCTGCGAAATCTGGGTATTGGCTACCTTTTTCCGAAACAGATCTCAAAGATGCTGGGTTTTGAAATGTTGCGATTCAGCCTGAATGCACAAAACCTATACACCTTCGATAAATATCCAGGCTATTCGGTCGAGTCAAACTATTCCGGTAACTCGGCCACCAATAATGGCGTTGATTTCGGAAGTTACCCGCTGTCTCGTGTAGTCACTTTGGGTCTCAACATCGGTTTCTAATTTTCTCGATTGATCATAAAATTCTGCACAATAACAATATATGCATATGAAAAAAATAATTACAATACTATTCACAGGAATCATAGCCTTTGCGCTTCATTCCTGCAGTGACAGTTTTTTTGACCGCTTCCCTTCAGATTCAATGCAGGTTGAAACCTATCTCACCAATGATGCAGAAGTGGAAAATGTGCTCTATGATGTCTATTACCACCTCCGTACCGTCACACAAAACATTGTATACCTCAATGATATAGGGACGGATGTGGCATACAACAGAAAAACAAACAACTCAATGGACCATATCAATCTAAATGAGAGCAACATCACGGAGACATTCGGAATCTCCTCCACCATCTGGTCGGAATGCTTCAACATCATCAACCGGTCAAATTATGTGTTGGAGGCATTGGGCAATGTGACAGATGAAACAAACAGAAAACAGTTTGAAGGGGAAGCAAAGTTTTTCCGTGCATATGCCTACTTCCAGCTGGTGAGACTGTTTGGCAATGTGCCGATCAGCACAGCAGTTATCAAGGACTATACCACGCTCTACAGTTTTCCTCGTCAGTCGGTCGATGAGGTATACAGTCAGATTCAGAAAGACCTTACCGATGCAATAGCCGGCTTACCTTACAGCTATACAGTGGAGTCATTAAAGGGGAGAGCTACCAGAATTGCTGCCCTTACCATGCTGGGGGAGGTTTATATGACCCGATCTGATTTTGAGACTGCCAAAACACATCTGAAAAGTGTGATCGATTTCGCCAATACCAATCCTTCCATACTGGGACTTGAAACAAATGTGGAGGACATCTATGATTCACGCAATGCTAACGGAAAAGAAATTATCCTGGCTGCTCAGTTCAATTATGGTTCTACAATCATCAGCAACTATCTGATGTCTGCCTCCATTCCCAATATCATCAATCCTTCTGCACAACCGACCTATGCTTATGATGACGGAACGAAAACCACAATCAAGACTTCCGAGGGGACAAGTATTCTCCTGATGACATATGATCTCTATAAGAAATATGACCCTGAAAAGGACAAGAGATTTCAAAAGTTGGTTTACAACGGATTGTATGACGCAGAGTTCTCCTCCGCCGCTCCCTTTGCACATAGGACAACATCAAATGCAACCTACTTGCCAACAACGCTCAAATACTATGATCATCAGAACAATTACAACGGTCTCTCAAAATATGCCGCCGGCACTGACAACATTGTATACCGATATGCCGATGTATTGCTGATGTACGCCGAGTGTCTGAATGAGACAAACAATCCCGTAGGTGCTGCTACCTACCTGAATCTGGTCCGAAACAGAGCAGGTCTTGATGCAACGACTGCCGCATCGAAAGAGAATCTGTCCATGGCTATTGAAAATGAGCGTCTGCTGGAACTCTGCTTTGAGGGACATCGCTGGTTCGACCTGTTGCGTACCGGGCATCTCACCAAAATCATGACCGATCATTTCAACTGGACTGAGCCTGGACTCAACTCCGTAATTCAATCACACATGAACGGAAATGACAAAATCAATTCCAAGGCTACCTGGAAGTGGGCGAATGTAAGCTATCCGATTCTGTTCCCCCTTCCCTATGACCAATTGCAATTGATGCTGGATCGTGGATGGACACAAAATGAAGGTTATTGATTTTTATTGTTCATGTTAATAAATTTGAAAGTCATTCTAATCCCATTATAAACGGGGTTAGAGCGACTTTCTTCATAAAAAAAAGAATCAATGCATTTTCGTTACATGATTTTGACTTGAACCAAGAATAGGTGCATGCTGTGTTAATATCATATTTTACAGATAAAATGTCATTTATATTAGTCACAAAAAGCACTATTTATTTAAATTTGTAAACTGTGGATTCTCATTTACAATACCATTCAAACAATTAACAGGATGCAGAAACTAATATCACTATTCATTCTTTTCCTTCCTTTGCATGTGACAGCGCAACAGACTGAGACGCAATATCTCTCCGGTACGGGACTCGGAGATACCAGGACGTGGGAGTTTTATTGCAGTGACGGCATGAATAGCAAGAAGTGGTCCAAAATAGAAGTTCCTTCCCAATGGGAGCTGCAGGGCTACGGTGAATACAGTTATGGCCGCTGGTATACCATCAAAGGTGCCAAACCACCCACGGAAACGGGAATTTACCGCACAAGCTTTCGGGTACCGGCCAACTGGAAAGGAAAACAGGTAACCATTGTTTTTGAAGGTGTGATGACCGACACAGAAGTGTTTGTTAACGGTCGACTTGCCGGTGATGTACACCAGGGCGGTTTCAACCGGTTTTCCTACGATATCACCGATAAAATTAAAACGGGGAAAAACAGGCTGGAAGTGAAAGTCAGCAAAGAATCTTCCGACAGGCTGGTGAATGCAGCCGAACGGAAAGCCGACTGGTGGATTTTCGGCGGCATATACCGGCCGGTCTATCTGGAGGCAAAACCTGCTGTTCACATTGAACGAATTGCCGTGGATGCCAAAGCGGATGGATCACTCAAGGCGGAAGTTTTCACCACTCTGCTGGTGGAGGGATACAAACTGAATGCAAACATTACGCCGGTGAAGCTGTATGGCAACGACACTCCTTCATCGTCCCGAAAGCAGACAGCCTCACTCACGGCCGGAGAGAAGCATCAGGTGCAATTTGGCTGGGTGAACGTGAAGCCCTGGAACACTGAATCACCCAATCTCTATCTGCTGGAGCTGGAACTGGTTGATAAAAACAACAAGGTAGTCCATCAGCACCGGGAACGGATCGGATTTCGCACCGTGGATTTTCGAATTCAGGATGGTCTCTATGTAAATGATACGAAGGTAATCCTGAAAGGAATCAATCGGCACTCTTTTCATCCCGACGGTGGTCGCACCACCAACAAGGAAATCAGCCTGATGGACGGGAAGCTGCTGAAAGAGATGAACATCAATGCTGTCCGTTTCCACTATGCCCCCGACAAGCACTTCATGCAGGTGTGTGACTCATTGGGGATCTTTGTGGTGAGTGAGCTGGCTGGCTGGCAGAATGCCTATGGCACGGAGATAGGCTCCAAGCTGGTGAAGTCACTGGTCACACGCGATGTGAACCACCCCTCCATCATCCTCTGGAGCAATGGCAACGAAGGAGGGTTCAACTACGATCTGGATACTCTTTTTAGAGCGTATGATCCCCAAAAAAGACATGTGATTCATGCATGGGCCGATTTCGACAATCTCGACACCCACCACTACCCCACTTACCTCACCGGTGTGGCCCGGTTCAACAATGGCTACAAGGTGTTTATGCCGACCGAGTTTCAGCATGGCATGTACGACCAGGGACACGGTGCCGGACTGGAGGATTTCTGGAACAGATACACGTCACACCCACTGTTTGCGGGTGGATTCATGTGGGACTTCTCCGACAATGCGGTGAAGCGTGTTGACAAAGGTGGGATCCTTGACTCGGATGGATCCAACGGTACCGACGGAATCGTCGGGCCCTACCGTCAGAAGGAGGGAAGTTACTACACCGTGAGAGAGGTATGGGCTCCCATTCAGTTTGAACCCATCTTGATCACTCCCTCGTTTAAAGGGGAATTTCTGGTGCGCAACGATTACCTCTTCTCTAACCTGAATGGCTGTAGAATGGAATACAGGGTGCTGACCGCCCCTTCGCCACTGAGCAACGTCACTCAGCAGGAAGTAATCGCATCGGGAGCAGTCGAATTGCCCGCCATCAACCCAAGGGAATCAGGCCGGGCTGTCATGGATGTTCCTGCCAACTTTTTCAAAGGCGATATCCTGGAAATAAAAGCATGGGACAGTCGCGGCGAAGAGATTTGCACCTGGACATGGACCATTCGCTACAATAGTGCCTACACTCAGCAGCAGCTGGAGCAGGTCGCCCCGAAAGGCAAGGCGACCATCAGCAGTGAAGGAGATCGGGTTAAGTTATCGGCCGATGGAGTGGCCGTCCAATTCAATACCGGCAACGGTCTGATCACGGAGGTACGCAACAGCAAGGGCATCCTGTCCTTCAATAACGGCCCGATACCCGTGGGTATGAAGGCCCATGTGAAAGAGGTGAAATACCGTCAGGAAAATGAAAAGGCCGTTTTCACTGTTTTTTACGAAGGGGCTGTGGATTCAATCCGTTGGGAGATGACACCAGCCGGACTATTGAGCATGCATGCCGTTGCACTGAACAATGCAAGAGCAGGAGTGGGTTTTGATGAGGCAATCTTTGAGGACAACATCCCCATTTTCGGATTTACCTTCTCCTACCCGGAAGAGAAGGTGAAAAGCATGAACTGGTTCGGTCGCGGGCCCTACAGGGTATGGCGGAATCGTATCCGAGGGGCCAACTACGGAATCTGGAAGAAAGATTACAACAATACAATTACCGGCGCTGATTTCGAAAACATGGTTTACCCAGAGTTTAAAGGGTATCATGGCAATACATACTGGAGCAGATTGCTGACTGCTGAATCTCCCTTTACAGTTTATAGTGAAAGTGACGGGCTGTTTATGCGTATCTTTACGCCGGAAGAGCCAACCGACAACAAAACCAACTGGCGCGCTTATCCTGAATTTCCGGAGGGAGATATCTCATTCCTCTATGAAATTCCCGCCATCCGTTGTTTTAAACCAATTTCACAACAGGGACCGAACAGTCAGCCTTCCAACATCCGCATTAAAATAGGAGACGAAGGAATACACATGAATCTCTGGTTCGATTTCCGAGATGGTAAATAAAACGCTTATATTGATATGAAAAATTTAAAACTTTTGTCCGCAATGGGCATGTGTATTGCATCCGGTATCGTATCCGGGTGTAATAAAGCAAAGCCGGATAAAGAAGAGGTTGTTCCCAACATTATTTTCATACTCGCTGATGATTTGGGTTATGGAGACCTTGGATGTTATGGAAATCGGGACATCCTGACACCGAATATCGATAAGCTGGCAGAGACAGGAATCCGCTTCACGCAGGCGTATGCCGGCTCTGCCGTCAGCTCTCCTTCACGCTGTGCCCTGATGACGGGCAAAAATACGGGGAATACAACAATCCGTGATAACTTCGCGGCAGCAGGAGGAATAGAGGGGTTGAAAAATGGGAACACAATACGTCGCATGCATATTCTGCCCACAGATACTACCCTTGCTACAGTTCTGGGAAATGCCGGCTACAGAACCTGCATCGTGAACAAGTGGCACCTCGATGGTTTTAATCCTGAAGCGACTCCGTTAAACCGGGGCTTCGATGAATTTTATGGCTGGCTGGTGAGCACACCTCATTCAAATGACCCTTATTATTATCCATACTATAGATTTAGCAATGATTCTCTTGTAAATATTGAAGAGAATGCCGGGGGGAAACATGTTTTGCACAACAATGAAATCTCAACCAATGAGGCAATCAGCTTTATACGCAGGAATAGCAAAAATAAATTTTTCCTCTATCTGGCATACGACTCACCCCATGAACCTTACGTGATGGATGACACTTCATGGTATGATGATAAAGATTGGGATTTGAACACCAAAAGATATGCATCACTGATTACCCATATGGATCAACGCATTGGTCGGATTATGGATGAACTTGAAAATCTGGGGTTGAGGGAAAATACCCTTATCATCTTCGCTTCGGATAATGGAGCGGCGATTCAGGCTCCGCTGGAAGTGCTCCACTGCAACGGCAACCTCAGAGGAAGGAAAGCACTTTTATATGAAGGCGGCATTCGTATCCCCTTCATCGTGAACCAGCCGGGGAAAGTAAGTACCCGAACCCTGGATAATCTGATCTATTTCCCTGATGTACTTCCTACCCTGGCTGCAGTTGCTGATGCCGAAGCCCCCTCTAAAATGAATGGAATCAATTTTCTTCCCTTGTTAAAAGGAGAAGAGGTGGACACTGACAACCGCCTGCTGTATTGGGAATTTCCCGGTAAACAATATGCAGCGAGGAAAGGTGACTGGAAGGTTGTATCTGTGAAAGCAGGAACTCCCCTGGAACTGTATAATCTGAAAGAAGATGTGGGCGAGACCAACAACCTGGCTGAGGTTTATCCGGAAAAAGTAGCCCATTTTACACGGGAGATGAAGGCTATGCGCACTCCTTCGCCCAATTGGCCCCTGGAAGGTGAATAAATATTTTTAAAACTTTTTCGAATGAGATACTCTCGTACATTTTTATTCTTTTACCTGCTGATATCAATAGGCGGACTTGTGGCTTCACAGCCTGCATATGATTTCGGCAAACTAAAAAAAGAGACACTGGGCCGGAGTTTTGTAGCAGTCCGTGAGAACGAAGGCATGGTCAACCTGAACTGGCGCTATCGCTCATCTGATCCCCTTGATATTGCCTTTGACATTTACAGGAATGGAGAAAAAATCAACAAAACACCGTTGGGTGAAGCTACTTTCTTTAAAGATGAAGCTGCCCCACATGGCACACTGCACTATGAGCTGCGTGTGGCCGCAGGTGGATTAACCGGACGGGTAGAAGAACCGACTCAATACCTGTTGCAGGAAAATGCTCCCCTTGGATATATCAACATCCCACTGAATATTCCTCCCGGAGGAGTCACGCCGGCGGGACAGGAATATACTTATCAGGCAAACGATGCCAGCGTGGGAGATGTGGATGGCGACGGGGAATATGAGATCATCCTGAAATGGGACCCCTCCAACGCGCACGACAATGCACACGACGGGTACACGGGCAATGTCTATATCGATTGTTACAAACTCAGCGGAGAGCATCTCTGGAGGATAGATCTCGGCAGAAATATCCGTGCAGGGGCTCACTATACCCAGTTTATGGTATACGACCTGGATGGAGACAACCGTGCTGAGATTGTGATGAAAACCGGCGATGGGACCACCGATGGTACAGGCAAGGTGATTGGTGACCCGGAGGCTGATCACCGAAATAGCGTGGGACGGATATTAACGGGGCCTGAATATCTGACCCTGTTCGAGGGGACCACCGGCAAAGCACTGCAGACGATTGATTACATCCCGGAGAGAGGCGACCTGCAGGCCTGGGGCGATACGCGTGCCAACAGGTCGGATCGTTTTCTGGCTGCCATTGCCTACCTCGATGGTGAATACCCCAGCGTGGTGATGTGCCGGGGATATTACACCCGCACGGTGCTGGCCGCTTTCGACTGGAGAGAAGGGAAGCTGACCAGCCGTTGGGTATTCGACTCAAATATGCCGGGCAACGAAGCCTATGCCGGACAGGGTAATCACAACCTGCGCGTGGGTGATGTGGATGGTGACGGCTGTGATGAGATCGTCTACGGATCTTGCACCATCGACAACGATGGACATGGCCTCTATTCCACCGGTATGGGCCATGGCGATGCGATGCATCTGACTGCTTTCGACCCCTCCTCCGGAAGGCTGCAGGTGTGGGATTGTCATGAGAACAAACGGGATGGCAGCAGCTTCAGGGATGCTGAAACAGGGAAGGTTTTATTTCAGGTGAAAGGTGATATCGATGTGGGTCGTGCCATGGCAGCAGATATAGACCCAACTGTCAGAGGTTTGGAGATGTGGTCGATCGCTTCAGGCGGAATAAGGAATATAAAAGGTGAATTAATAAATCCTTCCACGCGGGGAGTTTCAATCAATATGGCCTGCTGGTGGGACGGAGATCTGAGCAGGGAACTGCTGGACGGTACACGAATATCGAAATACAATCCCGACAGCGGTATGGCCGAAGTCATTTTCGACTGTGACGAATGTGAAAAGAATAACGGTACCAAGTCGAATCCGGTGTTGTGTGCAGATATTGTAGGAGATTGGAGGGAAGAGGTGATTTTGAGAACAAAAGACAACAAAAATCTTCGCATCTACGCCACCCCCCACGAAACATCTTATCGCTTTCATACCTTTATGGAAGATCCTGTGTACCGGATCAGCGTAGCAACACAAAATGTTGCTTATAATCAGCCCACCCAGCCAGGTTTTTATTTTGGGAGTGATCTGGAGGAACAGGAAGGGAGCTTTCGTGGCTACCCGTTTAAGAATCACCAGGAACGACCTTAAAAGATGCTTCAAAAAAAGAGAGACATAAAACAGATAATCGTATGAAGAAAAACAGACTGACAACAATCTTATTTTTTTTACTGAGCTTGATCATGCTGCCTGTTCTTGCGCAAAAAAGACCGGATATGACTACTGATTCCAATACTCCACTTCATCTTATTGAACCAGAGTATAATGTACCTTACGGTATTCCCGAAAAAGGAAGTATAAAAAATCATCTGGACAGAATCCTTGCATATCTTGAGGGTGCTACCCCCATTGCGCTGGTTGACAAAGACTCAGGAAAGGAGACCAAATATTTGAATGCAGTCACCCGTGATACAAGAATCAGCAGAGGCGATTTTCGCCTTACAAGTTACGAATGGGGTGTAACTTATGCGGCAATGCTGACTGCAGCAGAGGCCACAGGTGATAACCGATATAGAGAGTATGTATTTGACCGTTTTGCGTTTCTTGCAAAAGTAAGACCCGGCTTCAAAAAGATGATGGACGATTATGGCACTACAGATCCTCAGATGCGTAGTGTACTGAGTCCGGCAGCACTGGATGATGCAGGTGCCATGTGTGCTGCAATGATAAAAGCCGGAATACAAAATTCTGATTTGCAACTGGATCCGATGATACAGCATTACATGAACTATGTCATGCATTATGAATATCGATTGTTTGATGGTACATTTGCACGCAAACGTCCTCAGATGAATACAGTCTGGCTCGATGACATGTTTATGAGCATTCCGGCCATTGTGCAGATGGGCAGCTATAGCGGTGAAAACAGGTACTATGATGAAGCCGCGCGGCAGGTAGCCCTCTTTGCCGATAAAATGTTCGTGCAGGAGAAGGGATTGTTCCGGCACGGATGGGTTGAGTCTGCCGAAGATCACCCCTCCTTCTTCTGGGGCAGGGCCAATGGCTGGGCCATGCTGACCCTGGTGGAGGTGCTGGATGTGTTGCCGGAACATCACCCACAGCGAGATTCAATACTTCAGTTGCTCAGGAAACATATTGCGGGCATCTCCGCATTGCAGTCGGGCGACGGCTTCTGGCACCAGCTGGTGAACCGGAACGACTCCTACTACGAGACGTCGGCCACCGCCATTTTTGTCTACTGCATCGCCCACGCCATCAACAAGGGATGGATCAGCCCCATCAGCTACGGTCCTGTGGCCACACTTGGCTGGAATGCCGTGTCCACAAAAATCAATGCCAAAGGACAGGTGGAAGGTACCTGCGTAGGTACCGGCATGGCATTTGATCCGGCTTTCTACTACAGCCGCCCCGTCAGCCCGTTTGCAGCACATGGCTACGGACCGGTTATATGGGCAGGGGCCGAGATGATTCAATTACTGGAAAACCTCTATCCCAGGATGAACGACAAGGCGGTCCAGTTTTACAGCACACAGCAGCTGACCTCGTCACCCATCTTCAGCCTGGGCGGACGCAACGACCAGATTGTGGCCGGCAGCAGCCGGAAGAACGACAACCCGGTAGTGATGCTGATCGGCGACTCCACCGTAAAGAACGGCAGTGGCAAGGGAGATAACGACCAGTGGGGCTGGGGCAGTTTCTTTGAACAATTTTTTGATACAACCCGTATCACTGTTGAAAATCATGCTCTGGGAGGAAGAAGCAGTCGCACCTTCATCACCGAAGGACTGTGGGACAAGGTATTACCTGGCATCCGCAAAGGGGATTATCTCTTTATCCAGTTTGGACACAACGACGGCGGGCCCCTCAACAGGGGAAGGGCCAGAGCCTCACTGAAAGGCACAGGCGATGAATCGGAGATTGTGGTGATGGAGAGAAACGGCGCACAGGAGGAGGTACACACCTACGGTTATTATCTCCGCCGATATATCCGTCAGGCCAAAAACCGGGGAGCAATCCCGGTGGTACTTTCACATACACCTGGCAACAGCTGGGAAGGCGACAAGATGATCCGGAACAGTGACACCTACGCCAAATGGTCAAAGGAAGTAGCTGCCCAGGAAGGAGTCCTTTACATCGATCTGAACAGTCTGATCGCGGACAAGTGTGAGGAGATGGGCAAAGAAAAGACAAACGGACTATACAAGGACAGGGTGCATACCTCCTACGAGGGGGCCATCCTGTTTGGTAAAACATTGATAGAGGGAATCAAGGCTACTCCGGAATTAACATTGAATCAATATATTAAACAATAAAACATCGATTATGAAACGAGCATTTACATCATCACACACAAGAAAATGATAACTGCGAGTTCCATACACTTTAATTTTAAAATAAAATAACCGTATGAAGCGAAGTGCATTTAAAATGTTCCTGAAACCGGGTTTCGAGGAAGAGTATGAAAAGAGACATAATGCCCTGTGGCCAGAGATGAAAGCTTTGTTGAAAGAGTCCGGCGTGTCGGATTATTCGATTTTCTGGGATAAAGAAACCAACATCCTGTTCGGAGTGCAGAAGACATCGGGTGAAGGATCATCGCAGGAGCTGGGTCAGCTGGAGATCGTACAAAAATGGTGGGCCTATATGGCTGATATTATGGAGACGAATGAAGACAATTCACCGGTATCGATACCGCTCGACGAACTTTTTTACATGGAGTAACAATTTGTTTGACAGGGAACGATGATTCAGCATAAAAAGTCAGGAAAAGCCGCCTTTGCGATGTGCTTGCTCTTTATTCTCTCCACGGGAATGACCCTTTTCGCGGAAGAGCGGAAATTTTATTTTGGTGATGGCAGCAAGGATGGTTTTGTGAAGGTTACCCCAGATCTTGTATATGGGGAGAAAAACTGTTGGGGATACGACCTCCAGACAAAACCTGAAGGAAACAATCCCTTTTTTTTCTCGGTAGACCTTCCCGAAGGGAGTTACAGGGTGACGCTCCTGCTCGGAAATGAGCATCATGCAACCAACACCACCATTCGCTCGGAATCACGTCGCCTGATGCTGGAGAATGTTGAGACTGTCGCAGGTGAGTTCATTTCAAGATCGTTTACCGTCAATATCAGAAACATCCGGATCGACGCAACGCGATCGGTAAGAATCAAGCCGCGTGAGGTGGGTAAACTGAATTGGGACGATAAACTCACGCTGGAGATCAACGGCAAAAATCCGGGAGTACGGGAGATGATCATTCGCAGCGTAGACTTGCCCACCATTTTTCTGGCAGGCAACTCCACCGTGACCGATCAGGATAATGAACCCTGGTGTGGGTGGGGACAGATGCTTCCCCGCTTCCTCAACGAGGATGTCGTGGTTGCCAATTATGCCGAATCGGGTGAAGCGGGCAACTCTTTTATTTCGGCGGGACGATTCGACAAGATCCTCACCCAGATGAAAGAGGGAGATTATCTCTTTATCGAGTTCGGCCACAACGACCAGAAACAGAAGGGGGCGGACCGGGGTCCCTACACCAGCTACAAGCAGAACCTGAAACAAATGATTGAGGGTACCCGCGCCAGGGGAGGTGCACCGGTGCTGGTGACGCCGATGCACCGAAGAAGATTTGACGAAACCGGCAAAATTATCAATACACTGGGCGATTATCCCGATGCGGTACGTCAACTTGCAGCAGAGGAGCATGTCCTGCTGATCGACCTGAACGAAATGAGCAAGACATTGTATGAAGCCTGGGGACCTGAAGAGTCAAAAAAAGCATTTGTACACTATCCTGCAGGTACCTTCCCGGGTCAGAATGAGGCGCTGGAAGACAATACGCATTTCAACACCTTCGGAGGTGACCAGATCTGCAAATGCATGCTGCGGGGCATACAGGAGAGCGACTTNNCAAGGAGTTTATCGTCACTGAGTTTGATACGTTTGATCCCGCCCATCCCGATAAGGCGGACGACTTCTATATCCCCTCTACTCCTTTCTATTCACTGACAAAACCTGAAGGAAATTAATCATCGGAAGCAACAGAAAGATTACCTTTAAAGTTCAAATTACATCGTATGAAGAAAAATATATATTGTATATCCGCCCTCATGCTGCTCACCTGTAGCCTCTTGGCACAGCAGCGAACAGATGAAGAGGCAGTCAGGGTAGTTGCCGATAACATTCTGAAACAGCCTGTGACACAGTTTGTGGGTGTAAGCAACGGCGTAGTGTACAACAGCACTGCTGAGATTCCGAAGGGAGAGGATGTGAAATTTAAGAGTCCGCTCACCGAGTGGCACTATTCAAATGGCGTGCTGGATATGGCCATGATCAAGCTGGGAGCATATCTGAATGAGGATAAATATGTGGATTATGCCAAAAATCATGTGGCCTTCGGTTTTGCGAATTATGAATACTTTAAAGAGCGGTTCAGGAACGACCGGAAACACTGGCACTGGCCCTTCGGACAGCTTTGGAATTTTAAGGAGCTGGACGACTGCGGTGCGATGGGTGCAGCTGTGCTGGAGGTGAATCAGCTGGTGCAAAAACCTGAATACAGGGAGTATATTCAGCATGCCGCAAATCACATCATGAACGGACAAGTTCGTCTGGATGACGGCACACTCAGCAGGACCTTTCCGAGGAAGATGACAGTATGGGCCGACGATGCCTATATGGCCACCTCCTTTCTGACCCGCATGGGTAAATACAGCGGCGAGGTTCGCTATTTCGATGAAGCGGCCAGGCAGCTGATCCTGATGGATGCCCATTTGTGGGATCCGGAGAAAGGACTTTACTACCACTGCTACTACGATAGTGAGAATAGAAATGGGGTAGCCTACTGGGGAAGAGCGAACGGCTGGATCATGATCTCGCTGGTGGATCTGATTGAAGCCATGCCGGCCGATCACCCCAATCGAGTTGAGCTATTGACGATCCTGAAAAAACAGATTGTGGGTGCGTCCCGCTGGCAGAACGGCAACGGGATGTGGAACCAGTTGCTGGACAAGAGTGATTCATACGATGAATCCTCGGTGACAGCCATGTTTGTATACGGGGTGGCCAAGGCAATCAACAACGGGTGGATCGACTCATCCTATAGAAATATAGCCAGGGCAGGTTGGAGCGCCTTGAAAAATAACGAGATTACGCCCGATGGTCGCTTTACCAACGTATGCGTGGGTACCGGCATCAGCGAGGATCTTCCTTTCTATTTTAACCGCCCTGTAGGTGACAACGAAAAACATGGATTGGGACTGATCATCAATACAGCGGTTGAGATAATGAAATTAGAATCTGAGAAAAAATGAGAAAAACATTGTTATTCATACTTTCAATCCTTTTCATCATCTCATCCTGCAACCAAACGTCGGGCAATCCTGATCCCGCCTGGGCTGATGATGTGGGCGCACGGTACACTCCCGACGGAACGGATATTTGGAATGTAACCGATTGGGGAGCCATTGCTGATGGAAAAACCCTCAATACAATATCGATTCAAAAAGCCATTGACGCATGCTTTAAAGCAGGTGGTGGGATCGTCACCTTTGAACCGGGCGAATATCTTACCGGCTCCATCTATCTCAAAGATGGGGTGCATTTGATCATACCGGAGGGTGTGACCATTTTGGGAAGTCAGCACATTGAGGACTACCCCGATATACCCACCCGGGTTGCCGGGATAGAGATGGTGTGGCCTTCGGCACTCATCAATGTGATCGGTCAGAAAAATGTGAAGATATCGGGTAAAGGAGCAGTAGACGGACAGGGAAAACCTTTCTGGGACAATTACTGGGAGATGAGAAAAAGATACGAGGCTGAAGGGTTGCGCTGGATTGTGGATTACGACTGCAAGCGTCCCCGCACCCTGCTGGTTTCCGAATCGGAGGATGTAACAGTGAAGGATATCACCCTGAAACGAGCCGGATTCTGGACCATCCATCTGCTCTACTCAAGCTACTGCACCGTGGACGGGGTAATCATCCGGAACAACATCGGGGGGCATGGGCCCAGCACCGATGGGATCGATATCGACTCCTCGTCACACATCCTGGTGGAGAACTGCGATATCGATTGCAACGACGACAATTTCTGCCTTAAAGCAGGACGAGATGCCGATGGGTTAAGAGTAAACAGGCCAACGGAATACATAGTAATCAGAAACTGTATCTCGCGTGCAGGGGGTGGATTGTTTACAATTGGCAGTGAAACTTCGGGTGGAATAAGATATGTGCTTGCCCACGACTTGAAAGCAGAAGGCACTACTGTAGGATTAAGGTTTAAATCGGCCATGAACCGGGGTGGTACCACATCGCATATCTACCTCAGGAATATTGAGATGAAGAATGTGGGTACTGTCATAGAAGCCACGATGAACTGGAATCCCGCATATAGTTACTCCGAATTACCGGAAAAGTATGCTGGAACAGAACTGCCTGATCACTGGAAAAAGATGCTTGAAAAAGTAGAACCTGCAGAGAAAGGGATTCCCTATTTCAATGATATTCATTTTTCCGGTATCACCGCTACAAACGCGAAAAGAGCTTTCAATGTGAGTGGAAGTGAACGATCATCAATGGAGAATTTTTACCTGAAAGATATCAACATAGATGCTGAGAAGGGAGGATCAATAAAACTGGCGAAGAATTGGGAAGTAGAAAATGCTACGATAAAGACGAGTGATAACAATCCCGTGGATATCTCTGAGAGCGAAAATGTCTCTATTCCATTCAATAAGGCTGTTTTTATCTTCTCATACTTTATGGGAAATGGTGCCGACGGTCTACATCTTGCTTACAGCAAGGATGGTTTAAAATGGGAAACATTAAATAATGGACAATCGTTTTTAAAACCTCAGGTTGGTAAAGACAGCCTGATGCGTGACCCGAGCATTGTGCAGGATAATCGCGGCATTTTTCACATGGTATGGACAACTGGATGGTGGGATCAGCATATAGGGTATGCTTCATCTCACGACCTGGTACACTGGTCGGAACAACGCACCATACCGGTTATGGTTCATGAGCCGGGAACGAAAAATAGCTGGGCACCAGAACTGTACTACGACAAAGAAAGTGGACTTTTTTATATTATTTGGGCTTCAACGGTTCAAGGGAAATTCCCTGAAATTTCCACCTCAGAAAGTGAGAAGGGGTTGAATCATCGTCAGTATTATGTAACCACCAAAGATTTTGAATCATTCAGTGAAACAAAGCTCTTCTTCGATCCCGGATTTAGTGTAATTGATGCAGCCATCATAAAAAAGAATGACCGCTACTGGATGATTGTAAAGAATGAAAACTCAGCACCACCTGAGAAAAATCTGCGGATTGTCTTTACAAATGACCTCAAGAAAGGGTTTCCGACGGAAGTTTCTAGAAATATTTCGGGTGAACAGTGGGCAGAGGGTCCTTCTCCTATTCAGATTGGTGAATATGTATATGTCTATTTTGATAAATACAGGGATAAAAGATATGGAGCCATCCGGTCGAAAGATGGGAAAATGTGGGAGGATGTGTCAGATCAGATTGAATTTCCTTCAGGGACGAGACATGGCACTGCTTTCAGGATTACGTCTGAGGAGTTTGAAAGTATAAAAAGGGTTGAAATATAGAATTTGAGGAAAGTAGAGAAATGAAAAACATTAGAAAAATATTGTTGTTCTTGACGCTGGTTTGCAGTTCAACTCTGTCTGCACAACAGATTGAATTGGACCTGTCAGGAGACTGGCAGTTCCGGATCGACAGGAACGACACGGGTGAAGAAGAAAAATGGTATGCAGAAGAATTAAACGACCATATCATGCTGCCCGGTTCGATGGCCGAAAACCGCAAAGGTGACGATGTTACTTTGCATACCCGGTGGACGGCTAGTATCTATGACAGTTCATTTTTCTTTAACCCCCGACTGGAAAAATACAGACTACAGGAAAATCTGAAACTACCCTTCTGGCTTACGCCGGTAAAATATTACGTAGGTGCTGCATGGTATAAAAAAAACGTAACTATTCCGGATTCTTATCATAACAAGAGAGTGATACTTTTTCTGGAGCGTCCTCATACCGAAACGGTTGTATGGGTCAACAACAAAAGAGTCGGCATGCAGAACTCTCTCTCGGTGTCCCACACATATGAGATTGGCAGCCTTCTGAAAAAAGGGAAAAACAGCATTACCATCCGGGTAGACAACAGAACAAAAGGCATCGATGTGGGCAAAGACTCACACAGTATCACCGACCAGACACAAGGCAACTGGAATGGCATTGTAGGAAAAATCGGACTCTACACCACTCCACTCACCTACATTGAGGATCTGCAGGTTTACCCCGATGTCAAAAATAAAAAAGCAATTGCAAAGGTACATATTATCGGTCGCGGTTCAGGCGAAATAACCATTGAGGCAGAAAGCTTTAATAGTGTGAAAGATGACAGGATTACTCCAGTAAAAAAAACTTTCACCCTAAAAAACAGATCCGGTCTGGTGGAGATAGAACTGCCAATGGGAGATGATTTTCTTACCTGGGATGAATTTGAACCGAACCTATACCGGCTAAAAGCTACACTGACTACTAAAGAAGGCACGGACGTAAGAGAAACCCGTTTCGGCATGCGTGAATTCACCATTGAGGGAAAATCCTTTTTTGTAAACGGACGAAAGACGATGTTGCGGGGAACGGTGGAGAACTGCGTTTTCCCGCTGACAGGTTATGCGCCCATGGATGTGGAATCCTGGATAAGGGTATTTCGCATCTGCCGCAACTACGGACTCAATCATATGAGGTTCCACTCTTATTGTCCACCCGAAGCTGCAATGGAAGCAGCTGATAGGGTTGGATTTTACCTGCAGCCCGAGGGGCCCAGCTGGCCGAACCATGGCACCTCGCTGGGCGATGGACGACCGGTGGACGACTACCTCTGGGAGGAGGCCAAAAAAATCGTGAAAAGTTATGGCAATTACCCCTCTTTCTGCCTGTTCGCCATAGGTAACGAGCCCAGAGGCAGATGGGTGCCCTGGGTGACCAAATTTGTTGAATACTGGAAAGAAACCGATTCCCGCAGGGTATATACCGGTGCGTCTGTAGGTGGTAGCTGGGCCTGGCAGCCAGCCAGTCAGTACCATGTGAAAGCGGGAGCAAGAGGTTTGGACTGGGACAGAAGGCCCGACTCAAGATCTAACTTCAGCGAAAGAATAAATAGCGTGAATGAACCGTATGTATCACACGAAACAGGTCAGTGGTGCGTATTTCCCGATTTTAAAGAGATAGATCGTTATACCGGCGTAATGAAAGCCCGAAATTTCGAGCTGTTCCAACAGGATCTGAAAGATAGAAATATGGGCGATATGAGTGCTCAGTTTCTTCTGGCCTCGGGTAAACTGCAGGCACTTTGTTACAAGCATGAGATTGAGAGAACGCTTCGAACACCCGATTATGCAGGATTTCAGTTGTTGAGTCTAAATGACTACTCCGGACAAGGTACCGCGCTGGTGGGTGTGCTGAATGCTTTCTGGGAAGAGAAAGGTTACATTGATGCTGCTGAATTCCGACAGTTTTGTGCACCTACGGTGTTGCTTTCACAAATGGATAAATATGTTTTTAGAAACAATGAACAACTTACAGCAGATATTGAGATATCTCATTTTGGCAGGGAGGAGCTGGTGAAAGAGTCGGTATACTGGTCGGTTCAGGATGAATATGGTCACGTGTACACCAAAGGAGTTCTGCCTCCTGCAGATATACAAATTGGGAACGGACAAAAGCTGGGAACCATCCATGTACCTTTGAATGACATAGAAAAGGCTCAGAAAATGAATCTGAAGGTTTGGCTGAATTGCAAGGAGGTAATGAATAACTGGGATTTCTGGGTATATCCCTCCATTCTTCCTGAGGTTCATGGTGATGACATACATATAACCGACACGTTAGACGAGCAAACAAGAAATATACTCGTCAACGGTGGAAAGGTACTCTTCCTTACTGCCGGTAAAGTGGAACAAGGCAAAGAGGTGGTTCAAACCATGACACCTGCCTTTTGGAATACTTCCTGGTTTAAAATGCGTCCTCCCCACACAGTGGGAACGCTTATAAACAATCATCATGCTATTTTCAGTGATTTTCCCACGGATTATTATACCGGACTGCAATGGTGGGAACTTGTTCACAAGACTCAGGTGATGGAGTTGAATAGTTTCCCGGCCGAATTTCAACCGCTTGTTCAACCGATAGACACATGGTTTATCAACCGCAAGCTGGGCATGTTGTTTGAAACAAAAACAGACAACGGAAAACTGGTCGTTTGCAGTATCGATTTGAAAAATGATCTAAAAAACAGGCCTGTGGCTGCTCAGCTGCGTCATTCCATTCTTACCTATATGAATTCGAATTTTTTTCATCCCGAACCGGAAGTCGCGCTATCCATGATTGAAGAGATTGTTACAGTAGAGGGTGAAAAGCTTCATATCAACACGAAGGATGCCCCGGACGAATTAAAAGGAGTGGTACGCTAATAATTCGCCAATATAGAATTGTGATTATCAAATCGGTGAAAGATTAAATACAAAATTGAAAAAAAATAAAATAACAGTATGAAACAGACGATGATTTTATCCTTGATGTTAGCATTGTTTCTGGGAGGATGTGGTATCAAAACAAATGATACCAGCTGGCCGGAGATAACGGCTGAAAGCAAACCCTGGACACGCTGGTGGTGGATGGGCAATGATGTGGAGTCGGCCGGACTAACGTATAACCTGGAAGCACTCGGCAACGCGGGTATAGGCGGTGTGGAAATTACTCCCATCTACGGGGTAAAGGGAAGAGAAGCTCACTACATCGATTACCTCTCTCCCGAATGGATGAAGATGCTCGGTCTTACCATATCGGAAGCGGCCCGACTGGGGATGGGTGTGGATATGAACAATGGTACCGGATGGCCATTTGGTGGGCCTTCGGTCAGCGTGGAGGATGCTGCTACTAAAGCTTTCTTCAATCAGTACAATGTGAAAGGGGGAGGAAAACTGGAGGAGAAAATTGAGATCTCAGACAAAAGACAAACCGATATTTCATATATCGACAAGGTGATGGCCTACCCGGCAAATGGAGATGCCATCGACCTGACCGACAGGGTCACCGATGAAGGGTATCTCGACTGGGTTGCACCCGCGGGTGAAGATTACAGGGTGATAGCCCTCTTTGTGGGAAAAAGCAGGCAACAGGTAAAAAGAGCCGCTCCCGGCGGAGCGGGCTATGTGCTGAACCATTTCGACAAGGAGGCGGTGATGCGTTACCTGGATCGGTTTGATAAGGCTTTTGCAGAAAGCGGCACACCTTTTCCGAACACCTTCTTCAACGACTCTTATGAGGTGTATGGTGCCGACTGGACACCGGAACTCCTGAATGAGTTCGAACAGAGAAGAGGATATAAATTGCAGGACTATTTTCCGGAGCTGCTTGCCGACGGGGCCACAGATATGTCTGTCCGGGTTATTTCTGATTACCGTGAAACGGTGGGTGACATACTTCTGGAGAATTTCACCACACCCTGGACAAAATGGGCACATTCTCATGGAGTGAAGACCAGAAACCAGGCACACGGCTCACCGGCCAACCTGGTTGACCTGTATGCAGCAGTGGACATTCCGGAATGTGAATCGTTTGGAATTACAGATTTTGACATCCCGGGACTGAGAAAAGATTCCATCCGGAAAGAAAATGACAGCGATCCTACTGTGCTTAAATATGCATCGTCTGCAGCACATATTTCAGGAAAACAATTCACATCATCCGAGACTTTTACCTGGCTGACAGAGCATTTCAGAACTTCACTTTCACAAGCTAAACCTGAGATAGATCAGATGTTTGCATCCGGAGTGAACCGGGTATTCTTTCACGGTTCAACCTATTCGCCGGAAGATGCCAAATGGCCAGGATGGAAATTTTACGCTTCTGTGGACATGTCGCCCACCAACACCATCTGGAAAGATGCACCTGCCTTCTTCAACTATATTGCCCGTGTACAGTCGTTTCTCCAGAGCGGAAAACCGGACAACGACTTCCTGCTTTATCTGCCTATCTATGATATCTGGGAGGAGCAGCGGGGCAACTATTTTACCACCTTTGCCATTCATGGCATGCGGGAACGGTTACCCGATTTTTGCAATGCGGTGGACAAGATTATGGAGAGCGGATATGACCTCGATTATATTTCCGATCGTTTCCTGATGACGACCACCCTGGAGAACGGATTGCTCAAAACGGAGGGCGGCACAACTTACAAAGCACTGATACTTCCTGCGGTAAAGAATATTCCGCTTGAAACGATGGAGCAGATAAAAAAATTAACCGAACAGGGTGCGACAGTGATTTTTGTGGATCACTACCCTTCGGGTGTACCGGGACTTTATGATCTGGATAAAAGAAGGGAAGAATTCAATCGGGTGATGTCTGATTTACCTGATGTAAACACATTTGATGCTGTTACCCGAAATGAACTGGGTAAGGGTGCTGTAATCACCGGCAACGACTATGGCAAAATTCTGGAATTATGGAAAAGTGACCAGGAATTATTTGTTTCTGAATTAGGTGGTCAATTGGTGAGAAGAAAACATGAAAACGGACATATCTATTTCATGTCGATGCTAAGCAACAATCCCGTAGATGGATGGGTAGGACTGGGAGTTTCCGCTAAGAGTGCAATGATTTTCAATCCGATGAACGGAGAAAAGGGGAAGGCCAGACTGCGTAATAACGATGGTAAAATTGAAGTCTACCTACAGCTGAAACCTGGCGAGTCGGTCATTATCAAAACCTTCTACAATGAGGTTGAATCCCCAGAGTGGAGTTACTTTGCACCGACCGGAGAGATGGTTGCATTGAACAGCGACTGGACGCTCAGCTTCCCGGAGAGTGATCCGGCAATAGATGAGACATTCCGGATAAACAACCTCTCTTCCTGGACAGATATCGGTCACGATAGCCTGAAGGTCAACAGAGGTACCGGACTTTACAGCAAAACATTTCAGTTCAAAAAGAATCCGGGCTCCGAATATCTGCTCTCGCTGGGCGATGTGAGGGAGAGCGCTCAGATAAAGATCAACGGCAGAGATGCCGGCACACTTTATGCCGTTCCTTTTGAGACAAAAATAGGCGATCTACTGCAGGATGGAGAAAACAAGATAGAAATAGCGGTCACAAACCTGCCTGCAAACCGGATTGCAGATTACGATAGAAAAGGTGTTGAGTGGCGTATATTTCAGGAGATCAACTTTGTCAGTATCACCTATCAGCCCACTCAATTTGATATCTGGAATATCATGCCTTCAGGTTTGTTAGGTCCTGTAACTATTCAGGAGATAAATAACATAGAACCAAAATAAAAATATCCAATGAATCGTTTTTTTTATCATAGCATTGCTATTATTGTACTGTTGCTATTTTCACAGTCGGCATGGCCTGAATTGAACCCAAATAGCTCACAACGAGTGAAATACAACTTCAACAGTCAATGGCTACTCCATATCGGCGACCTGGAAAAAGGTGAAGATACCGGTATGGACGATTCCTCCTGGAAGAAGATCACTCTCCCGCACGCTTTCAATGAAGATGAAGCTTTCAGGGTGGCCATCGATCAGCTGACCGACACCATTGTCTGGTACCGCAAACATTTCAGGCTCCCAAAGGGTGATCAGGGGAAGAAAGTTTTTCTTGAGTTTGAGGGAATCCGTTTTGGGGGTGAGTTCTTTATCAATGGCAAAAGTGTTGGGTTACATGAGAATGGAGTTATGGCTGCCGGATTCGATATCACCGACAACATCCAGTACAACCGGGAGAATGTGGTGGCGGTGCGGATCGATAATTCATGGGAATACAGTGAACGGGCAACCAACCAGCGGTATCAGTGGAACGACCGCAACTTTAATGCAAACTACGGCGGCATACCCAAGAATGTATATCTGCATGTGAGCGATCGACTCTACCAGACACTTCCTCTCTACAGCAATCTGGGTACCACAGGTACCTATATCTATGCAAGGGAAATCAACGTAAGTAAAAAAAATGCTCTCATCATTGCCGAATCTGAGATAAAGAATGAATACAAGCAACCCAAGACATTCCGTTTTGAAATGGCCATAGAGGATGAGCAGGGAAAAATCATCAAACAGGTTGCAGGAAGCGAAATAACCTTGCAGCCGGGAGAGACAATTACCACCCGGGTACATGACAAGGTGGATAATCTTCATTTCTGGAGCTGGGGACATGGCTATTTGTACAAGGTATATACCACGCTCTATGTTGATAACAAACCTGTAGACAGGGTGACTACCCGAACCGGGTTTCGTAAAACCCGGTTTGGTGAGGGAATGGTGTGGCTGAACGACCGTGTGATACAGCTGAAAGGTTATGCACAACGGACCAGCAACGAGTGGCCCTCGGTGGGGATGTCGGTGCCGGCATGGCTGAGCGACTTCAGCAACCGGATGATCGTGGAGGGCAATGGCAATCTGGTGCGCTGGATGCATGTCACTCCCTGGAAACAGGATGTGGAATCGTGCGACCGTGTAGGATTGTTACAGGCTATGCCTGCTGGTGATGCAGAAAGAGACGTGGAAGGTCGCCGATGGGAGCAGCGGGTGGAGTTGATGCGGGATGCAATCATTTACAACAGGAACAACCCCAGCATCATTTTCTACGAGTGCGGCAACGAATCGATCAGCGAGGAGCATATGGCGGAGATGATCGCCGTTCGCAATCAGTATGATCCATATGGCGGAAGAGCCATCGGTTCCCGCGAGATGCTCGACAGCAAACTGGCTGAATATGGAGGGGAAATGCTTTATATTAACAAAAGTGCCAAACATCCCATGTGGGCAACCGAGTATTGCCGCGACGAAGGACTGCGTAAATATTGGGACAGCTACTCCTATCCTTTCCATCAGGATGGTGATGGTCCTTTGTACAAAGATCAAAATGCAAGTTCATATAACCGCAATCAGGACTCTTTTACAAGAGAACTGGTAACACGCTGGAACGACTATTACAGGGTACGTCCCGGCACCGGCAAAAGAGTCAGTTCGGGGGGGGTGAAAATTATCTTTTCCGACTCCAACACGCACTTCAGGGGAGCGGAAAACTACCGCCGTAGTGGCGTTACAGACCCAATGCGGATTCCTAAGGATGGATATTATGCTCACCAGGTGATGTGGGACGGATGGGTGGATGTGGAAAATTACCGCACCCACATTGTGGGACACTGGAACTATACACCGGAAGTCGTCAAAGATATCTACGTGGTCTCATCCGGTGAAGAGGTTGAACTTTTTGTGAATGGTAAATCAAAGGGTATGGGTGAAAGGAGCGATCACTTTCTGTTCACTTTCCGCAACATCCGCTGGGAGCCGGGTACTCTCGAGGCAGTCAGCTACGACGATGCAAAAAACACATTGAGCCGCCACAAGCTGGAGACAACAGGAGAGGCTGCGGCTGTCAGGCTGAAACTGATGCAGGCTCCCGACGGATTTAAAGCAGATGGTGCCGATATGGTCTTGGTGGAGGTCGAAGTGGTGGATGAGAACGGCAATCGTTGTCCTCTCGCCAATGATATGATATCCTTCACTCTGGAAGGTCCTGCAGAGTGGAGAGGTGGAATTGCCCAGGGGCCCGATAACTACATTCTCTCTCAAAATCTCCCGGTTGAATGTGGAATTAACCGGGTTTTAATCCGATCGACCGACAAAAGCGGAAATATCAAACTCACGGCTACAGCAAACGGTTTAACTCCGGCCTCAATTTCATTTAAATCAATCCCGACAACTGTTACAAATGGACTCTTTACTTACATCAGTGGAGAACATCAACCCGGTTATCTGGGAAGAGACGAAATTTTGGGAGGCGAATCATTTTC
>DFYK01000133.1 GCA_002383605.1 Proteiniphilum sp. UBA4084
TTCAATCCTGTTCTGAAAACAAAAGCTCATTTCCGCCTCAATTCATACTATAGTCTGTAGATTTACAGTCTGCATTCAACAATTATTCTTCAAATGCAAATGATCGAAAATAACGACCAAGGAAATATATTAGGAAAAGCATTTGGCATCATACTGAGCCATCTTCGACGTAGTGTCGGGTTGTCCCAAGAACAACTTGGCTTTGAAAGCGGCTACCATCGAACTTATATCAGCCTCTTGGAGCGAGGAAAGAAAAGTCCCTCATTGCAAACCATTTTTGACCTGTCAAAAGCACTGAATATCGATCCAACAGAATTTATAAAGCACGTTGAACTTGAATATGAAGCTCGTCTTAAAAGTGGGGAAGAAGGCATTAAATAATGAAGATTGCCCAGATTGAACGCATTATCGACGCTGGTAACTTCTCGAAGACAAAAGAATGGCAAACCATTGAGGAGCATATTTTTCAGGCAATACGTTCCATAGAGTGGCCCCCTGGTTCAAGATCATTTACCCTCTTCAACGAATCTGGAAAAAAACGCGGTCAGGGTAGCGGTGTTAAACCCATCAAACAGGCATGCATGCAAAAGTTAAAGTCCTTTGGATGGCAACTGGAAACTCCTGTAGATATTGCAACCGTCAGACGTCCAGGACCAATGGATGCCACATACCGTGTTAACGATCGTCTTTTCTGTGTGGAATGGGAAACAGGCAACATTTCTTCAAGCCACCGTTCAGTCAACAAAATGGCCTTGGGAATCCTGAAAAAGATTCTAATAGGCGGTGCCCTGATCCTTCCCACCCGTGAGATGTATCAATACCTGACCGACCGTATCGGTAATTTTCGCGAATTATCACCTTATTTTCCTTTATGGAAAGCCTTGGATATCCAGGAAGGTCTACTTCTTATTATTGCCATTGAACATGACGCAGTTAGCAATGCAGTTCCAAGAATTAAGAAAGGGACGGACGGGCGCGCTCTTCAGTGAATCTTTTTTTGAAGTATCAAAATATATTCACGTCGCATCGTGTTAGAAATACCGGTAATCGGACGGCTCATCATCTTTATGGGCTTGAAGCCACAGGTAACACTCATATCAATCAAAACCTCATGCAACCCTTTAACCTCATCAGGTGAAACGCCCAACACCTTACCTAACTGGTTGTTGTTGGTTCCGATGACAATTGTGCAAAAACGTCCCGGTTTTAACACGCGTGCGCACTCCGACAGCACTTTAGACATATCTTCTCGATAAAATTGATATTTCTCCAACAAATTGCGACCTCGAAGACCGATCATCCTTTCGCGAAGAGCGGCGCTGTCGACACCCATAAAATTTAAGTGAAAGGAATCATTGGCCAGATAATCAATGGCAAAACTATAAGGCGGGGAGAAAATGATTCCCTCAATGCTGTTGTCTTTCAGTAACAACATTTTCGCATCCCCTTCCAAAACTTTTGCTGGCGCCAGTTCCACGCCCAAACCAGCCAGAACTATCTGTATTTTCTCAGTGACAAAAAGGTACCTTTCAAGGATGTGTCTGAATTGGTCAAGAGGTGTTTTTCGTGTGCTCCTCTCCGCGTAGCCTACACTGTCAAGATAGCTCAGCAAAAGCAGGTTATAGGTATCCAGAGTCTCCCGCTCGCCCTTTGTTAATTCCCGACGATCTTTCATTGCCGTATATTCTTGCGTTTCTTCCATGATAAACATAGAATTTTTTGAAGTCGGATTACTTGATATTTTTTTCACAGAATTTGGTTCGCCAACCCTTTTCTGGAAATATGCAAATACGTCTTCATAATTTGTGAGTGCACCTTTTGCCCGCACTAAAGACATACTGAGTGCATCAAGTTTTGTTTGAGTCATAAAACGGCAAAACGGACTGGCGTCAATACCCATAGATCTGATACCCATCAAACTTGCTTCAACCAAAACGGTCCCCGATCCCATCATAGGATCAAGAACCGTGTCGCCAGGTTTGAGTCCCATGACATTCATCAACCCTTTGACCATCTGAGGATGAAATTTACCTCTATAAGGGAAAAGACCATGGGTGGCATAACCGGTTCGAAATATATTTTTCTCAAAGAAGGATTTGAGGCGGGAAGAGGAAAACTCCGGAAGTTTCAGAGGTTCACCGGTACACATAAGAAAATGATTCGTATATTCCCCTCTAATTTGGGAAAAATACGCTGCATTTTTTATCAATTCCTCATCAGACAGTATCAGGTTTTCATAAAATGCAAGTTCCAGTTCATAGACATCACTCAAATTTGGGATCAGTTGTCGTTCCCTTGGAAACAACTCATGGATAAGGTCCCTACCCAGTTCCATGACAACGTTCTCTGTGTTCTCCTTTGAACCCATTATTCCTCAACGAAATCTTCTGATTTATGATGACTAAGATTCCCCATCTGAAGGCGTTCAATTATGATATCGCAGCTCTCCAAATCCATTCCAATCCAGTGACGGCCAAGATGTTCGCATACATCATACGTCGTCCCACTCCCACCAAAAGGATCAAGAACCATGTCACATTCATGAGTAGACATCTGGACAACGCGTTCCAGTATCTTTGTAGACAATTGGTTTAAAGTTCTTTTGCGGCTTTTGAATTTCCAATGACGAACAGGAGTAATATCATTCCAGACATCAGTCAGATTTACGCCATTCGGATTCATAGCCCCCCGGTGCCCCCCATAATCTTTAAGTTCCCGACCACAGTGACGACATGTCTCGATAGGGGTCCGAATCCTTCTGAAGGTTTTCGGCTTCCCCTTTGTAAAATACAACAAACTATAATGAGATGGGTAAAGTCTGCCAGGTATTGGCAATGACAATTTTAGATTCACAGCAATCCAATGTCGAAAGTTCAGCCCTGCTTGTGCCACGTAACTGCCAATATGAATATTCCATTTGGGTAGATTATAGATGAAAAGCGCACCACCCGGTTTCAATATCCGGAAACAGTGATCCAGCCATTGTTGACACCATAAAATATAGTCATCATCCGAACGATGATCATTAACCTGACGTCCATACTCTTTTGCAAGATTAAATGGTGGGTCAGCAAAGACCGTGTCAATGGAATCATTGTTTATAAACGGTAAAATATCCAGACAATCGCCCTCATATAATGAGCCATATTGACTGGAAAAAACCAGGCGGTGTTCTATTCCTTTTTTCACAACACAAGAGGGTGTGTGAAATTCTGAATCGTTAATCAACGGAAGAGACATGACCCTATCCCCGTTTCTTATTTTGGAATAAGAGGCTATATGTTTTTTTCTTCTTTATGTCCAGTTAAGAACATTCTGTCCAGGAAACATTTTCCGAAATGATTTCACGCGGCTCCGGAATGTCCTGTAAATAGGGATTCTTTCCCTTGCAATCACTTTGACAAGCATTGTCAGCTTAGTTCTGAAATTTTCATCAGAATGCTACTGCAGTTTTGCTGTGCGGATGGTCATCGGGGGATCGACGAGTTCCTGATCGGATTCTGTTAGGGGTTGTCTTTGTCACTCCAATAATGTAACCCGAAAAATAGGCCCTCGATTACCATCCTACATAGATGTTCGTGCTTTCCCCGATAAAAATTTTGCTAAATAGTGAATAAGAGATTATAATCACTGAATTTTGAGCGCCAGGACATCGAAAACGGAACGCAGTCGCTTAATTGTAGGAAGAACATGCTGGGAAGTGCGCGACTTAAACCCAAATCAATCGTTTTCATTGATATCGAATCAGATCCTTTAACCGATAAGATTCTTGAAATAGGCTGTTTCACGTCGGACGGGGATAAGCTCTCGGTGTCATCACCGGCAGCACTTTACCGTTTTGTTCGTCCCTATTCTTTCGTCTGCGGACATAATATCCTCAACCATGACCTTCGCGTTCTCAAAAAGCAAAATATTGCCCACGCTTTTTTTGATCGCTGCTTCATTGATACGCTTTTCCTCTCTCCATTGCTCTTTCCCCAGAAACCTCATCACAATCTGGATAAGGATTATAAGCTTGATGAGCTATTCCAGAATGACCCGGTGAACGATGCACGGATCAGCTATGAACTGCTGGCTGGCGAAATTGATGCCTTTCTGAAATTAGCCCCTGATCTCCAGCAGATTTTTTTTCATCTTCTGAAAAATCGACCGGAATTCTCGTCTTTTTTTAAGTTCCTCAATTGGGAAACAGATATTGAAAAACCCCGATTTGAAGAACACATAAAGTCCCTCTTCAAAGGAAAGATCTGCGTTCATTCCGATGTTCTGAAAATTGCCGAGAAAAGGCCCCTTGAACTGGCATATTCCTTGTCGCTGATTCATGCAGACGATCGTTCATCCCTGCTCCCCCCCTGGGTCGTGATGAATTATCCAGCCATTTTTGACGTTCTCAAGGACCTGCGCCTCACACCCTGTGCTGATCCAGGATGTATCTATTGCAGATCACGGCTGAATCACCGTACCGCATTGCGAGAATGGTTCGGATTTGAACATTTCAAGGAATTCGATGACAAACCCCTTCAGGAAGACGTTGTAAAAGCTTCCCTGGTGCATGAATCCCTGCTCTCCATCCTGCCTACCGGGGGTGGAAAATCCATGACCTTTCAACTCCCTGCTCTGATGATCGGCGAAGCTACCCAGGCTCTCACCGTCGTCATTTCTCCTCTGCAGTCCCTGATGAAAGACCAGGTGGATAATCTCAGGGCAAAGGGGATTGAGTATGCCGTGACCATCAACGGCCTGCTGTCCCCGCTGGAACGGAAGGAAGCGATTGAACGCGTTGAATCCGGAGCCACATGGCTGCTGTATATTGCACCTGAATCACTCCGATCAAGAACCATCCACAGACTTATTGCAGGCAGATCCATTGCCCGTTTTGTGATCGATGAAGCCCACTGTTTCTCTTCATGGGGTCATGATTTTCGTGTGGATTATCTTTACATTGGTGAATTCATACGTGAAATCTGCCAACGGAGGTGCGCCGAGAGCCCTATCCCCGTTTCCTGTTTTACCGCTACAGCCAAACCCGCGGTGATCGAAGACATAAAAACCTATTTCCAACAGCAGCTCGGCCTTCTTTTGACCGAATGTACCACGAATCCGTCACGCAAGAACCTGACATACCAGGTTGTCGGCGTAAGTGATCCACAGGAAAAGTATCCACGATTACGGGACATCCTCGAGTGCCGAGAGGGCGCCAAAATTGTTTATGTCGCCCGTACAAAAAGAGCGGAAGAACTGGCTCGAAAGCTGAGGGAAGATCACTTTCGGGCGTTGCCATTCCACGGCAGGCTTGACAGGGACATCAAGACCAGAAACCAGGATGCGTTCATCAAAGGTGAAGCAAATGTCATTGTAGCCACATCCGCCTTTGGGATGGGAGTTGACAAGAAGGATGTGGAGATGGTCGTCCACTATGAGATCTCCGATTCACTGGAAAATTACGTTCAGGAAGCAGGTCGGGCGGGACGCGATCCTGACATCCATGCCGATTGCTGCATTCTTTTTCATGAGGATGACCTGAATAAACATTTTACCCTTCTCAATCAAACCAAACTGACGGTGAAAGAAGTACAGGATGTCTGGACAGCAATCAAAAAGTTGTCTCGAGACAGACGCTTAATCTCACAATCCACCCTGGAAATCGCCCGCAAGGCGGGATGGGATGAAGAAGTCGATCGTTATCTTGAAACCCGGATTACAACAGCCATTGCGGCCCTGGAGGACTGTGGTTACGTAAAAAGGGGGATTAACTCGCCTCGAGTTTACGCCACAAGCATTCGAGTCAAGACCCTTGATGAAGCCCTTGAACGAATCAGACAAAGCCAGGCATCTGAAGAGGAAAAGGAACACGCCTTTCGCATCATCAAAAAACTTTTTTCTTATCGGAAAACAGAAAAGAAGGATACTTCGGAAGAAACTGAAACCCGTGTCGATCATCTGGCTGATGTGCTGGGACTTGAAAAACGGGATGTGCTCAACACGATACACTTGCTGCGACAGGAAGGCATCCTGGCCGATTATAAGGATCTTACCGCATTTATCCGTCGCACTTACCGCAATAACGGACGGGCTGTGGAAAAGTTGCGGAGGCACTCAGACCTTGAAAGGGCTTTGATTAAACATATTCACGATAACTGCAAACGCGAAAAAATCCATCTTAAGGAAATTAATGAAAACTTACTCGCACAAGGACTCAGCGAAAGCAGTCCGGATAAGCTCCGTTCCATTCTTAATTACTGGGAGCAACGATTATTCCTGAAAAAAGAAAAAAACGAAAACATCAGCTATTCTTACTCAGTCCGTCTCAATGAAACGAAAGAAACCATCGTCAGGCATATTGGCGAGCGCCATCAAGTCGCCAATGCCCTCCTCGAATACTTAATAGAAAAGCCCTGCGCAGATGAGGGGAAAGAGGAAGCACTGGTTGAATTTTCCACTCTTGAACTTAAGGAAAAATTAGAGGCGCAAGGAAATCTTTTCCGTAAAACCTATTCTTTGAAGGAAATCGAAGATGCCCTGCTGTTTCTACATCGGATGCAACTCATCAGGCTGGAAGGCGGCTTCCTGGTGCTTTACAGCGCGCTCACTCTTGAGCGCCTGGAACAAAACATGAAGAAACGTTTCACGCGGGAAGATTTTGCGAAACTCGATCATTTTTATGAAAGCAAGAGGGAGCAGATCCATATCGCGGGAGAATATGCCCGCAAATTGATCCGCAACTATCAGGAAGCGCTCACTTTTGTAGAAGACTATTTCAGCATGCCCTATGACCGTTTTCTGAATACCTATTTCCCCGGTGAACGAAAAAAAGAAATCAAACGAACCCTTACAACGAAAAAATTTAATGATCTGTTCGGTCGGCTGAGTATTCAACAACTGAAAATCGTGAATGACCGCAGTCAGTATGCGGTTGTGAACGCGGGTCCGGGCAGTGGCAAAACCATGGTTCTCGTTTGCAAGATGGCCTCTTTGCTGCTCATGGAAGAAGTGAAGAGTTCACAGCTTCTTATGCTTACCTTTTCCCGTGCCGCCGCCCTCGAATTCCGGAAACGACTGCAGAAACTCGTCGGCAATACGATGTTGTATGTCGAGATCAATACATTTCATTCGTTCTGCTTCAATCTTACCGGTCGACAGGGGCTACTTGAACGCGCCGGAAACATCATATCCGATACCCTGCAGATGATTTCTCAGGGGAAGATCCCTCCGGAAAAAATCTCGAATCGCAGTGCCCTTCTCATTGATGAAGCCCAGGATATGAGTCAGGAAGAATACAAACTGGTACAAGCCATCATCGAATCCAATCCCGGCATCCGGGTAATCCTTGTAGGAGATGACGATCAGAATATTTATGATTTCCGTGGTTCCTCTTCACGATTTCTCCAAAAGCTTGCACAGGATTACCCGGCGCAAACCTTCGAACTGGTCAACAATTACCGCAGCGATAAGAAACTGGTCGAATTTTCCAACCATTTTATATCGAGGCGTACGAGCAGACTTAAAAAACATCCAATCATGCCAGTGAATAAAACGGATGGATTTGTCTCGATTACGGGATATGACAGTCATCGTCTCATCATACCAACCATTGCGGATGTTAAAAACCGTGGCCTCCAAGGTACAACCTGCATCATGACCCAGACGAATCACGAAGCGGTTCAAGTATATACTCAATTAAAACTGGCAGGGATCAATGCCCAGTTTATTCAGGGGAATGAACAATTTGCGCTTTCCAACCTGGCTGAAGTCCGTTACTTTAACGAACAATTGAAAAATCGCGAAGTATTCGAGGTGGGATTCATTTCAGAGAATTCGTGGAATGAAGCGACGGAAAAACTGAAAAAAGAATTTCATGATTCATCTCAATTGGAAGCAAGCCTGAAAATAATCCGGATATTCGAGACGCAGTATCCCAAAAAGTTTTTCACCGACTGGCAATCCTTCATAACCGAAATCAAATTCGAAGATGTTATGTATCCTGAAAGAAAAACCACCTGGGTTTCGACAATCCACAAAACCAAGGGCAGAGAGTTCGACAATGTATTCATGATGTTACAAAACTTTGTCGCGAATGCGGATGAAAAAAAACGAGTCCTCTATGTGGGTTTTACTCGGGCAAAGCATAACTTGATTATTCACTATAACGGACAATATTTAGATGATATCCGCATCCCCGGCATGGAAAGAAGGCATGATGTCGTTGACTATCCCGAACCGGATAAGCTGATTTTATTACTGGGTATGAAAGACGTATTCCTCGGTTATTTTTCCAATCGCCAGGGGCGGGTTTCTCTTCTCAAGAGCGGGGCTGTCCTGACGGCAAGTAAAGATTCAATGGAACTCACTGAGTCGGAAGGAAAAAGCATTCTCAGATATTCAAATAAATTCTCCTGTGAAACCCTTTCTCAAAAGTTGAATACGGGATACCGCATCATCAAAGCAGAAGTTAACTATGTCGTTTACTGGCATAATGAACAGCATGGCAGAGAATTTAAAGTAGTATTGCCAAAGCTTACACTGGAAAAACAATAATATCCAACATCTGCGAATGTTATCGATTTGAATTAGAAACATTTCGACACAATTTATACTGGAAAATACGAAAGCACGGATCGCCGGAGGAAAATACTTTAATAAAATTGTAAAAACGGAAGCCCCCTGCGTGGCAGTTACTTTTTTGATAAATCGTTCCATAACGTTCATCATTTCGATTTTTCCTCAGATTCTTGCTGTATCTGAAGCACATAAAGTGATTTTTCCCTCTTCTAAGCCCCGTCTCGCCTGCATTGGCTTGTAAAGCCGTTTCTTTTTCTTGACATCACAAATTTCCTGATTAGAATCTGACAGTCTTTTTTTTTATTCTCCAGTACCCATGTCTTTTTTCCTTTGTGTGATCATGTTTAGAAAATGCTTGCCGACAACAAACTGGGTTATGTCCGATGTCAACAAGGAGGCACAATATCTCCTTGTCAAGGAACTGGGTATTCACTGGATCATGTCTTCCATCCTGGCGAGCCGTGACATCCAAACCCCTGATGACGCCCGGAAGTACCTCTATCCATCCCTTCACGATCTTCACAATCCTTTTCTCATGAAAGACATGCAGCTCGGGGTCGATAGGCTGATTCAAGCGGTGTACCAGGGAGAAAAAATCGTGGTGTACGGCGATTATGACGCCGATGGAATTACGTCCGTAGCTGTGCTCGTCAAATTTTTACGGGACATTCAGGCAGACGTTTCCTATTACATCCCCGACCGGATTGACGAAGGATACGGTCTGAACAGGAAAGCAATTGACCGGATAAAAGAAAAAAGCGCCAGTCTAATCATAACCGTCGATTGCGGCATTTCCGATTGCGACGAGATCCTGTACGCCAGGTCGCTGGGTCTGGACACCATCATACTCGATCACCATGAGGTTTCCGATTCGCTTCCCACAGCCGTCGCGTCCATCAACCCGAAACGCCCGGACTGTCCCTTCCCGCTGAAACACCTTGCCGCTGTGGGCATCGTTTTCAATTTCCTGATCGCTTTGCGCGGAAATCTCCGGAAAGTGGGATTCTGGCACGGAAAACCCTATCCGAACCTCAAGGAATATCTTGATCTCGTGGCCCTGGGGACGATCGGAGACATCTGTCCCATGGTCGACGAGAACAGAATTTTTGTCAGAGTAGGCCTGGAATTGCTGACAGAAGGGAAAAGAGTCGGAATCCGCGCCTTGAAGGAAATCTGCGGCGTCGACACTCAGGCTGTCGATACCGAGAAGGCCTCCTTTTCGCTGATTCCCAGGATCAACGCCGCCGGCCGCGTTGGATTGCCCGATGACGCCGTTGAGTTGCTCCTTGCCGACGA
>DFYK01000005.1 GCA_002383605.1 Proteiniphilum sp. UBA4084
ATGAATACCCGCCTTCAGGTGGAGCACCCCATTACGGAAGAAGTGCTGGGAATCGATCTGGTAAAAGAACAAATTCATATCGCCAACGGAAAAAAACTTCGATTGACCCAAAAGAGATTGCATCAAAGGGGACACGCGATAGAATGCCGCATATATGCCGAAGATCCGGAAAATAATTTTGCTCCTTCACCCGGCATCATCCGTCATATTCAGACGCCAGAAGGCATTGGCGTACGGGTAGACAGTTATATTTACGACGGATATGAAATACCGATTTACTACGATGCCATGATCGGCAAACTGATTGTCTGGGCCACCAGCCGTGTATATGCGCTCGAACGGATGCGACGCGTGCTTTACGAGTACAAAATCACCGGCGTGAAGACGAACATCGATTACCTCCGGCGTATTATGGATACACGCGATTTTGAACAGGGAAATTATACCACACATTTTATTGAAGACAACAGCAAGAAACTGCAGGAAAGTACGGAGAATGACAATGAAATAGAAGATATGGCCATCATTGCTGCCTATATCGATTATATCGTGAATAACAATGATGCACCTTCCTCTGCTCAGGCCGACAATCTTCCGATAAGCAGGTGGCGCGCTTTTGGTAAACAAAAAGGAGTATTGAGAATATGAAAGCGAAGACTGGCAGCAGAACATGTGAAGTAGAAATGATATCGAAGGATGGAAACAGGGTCGAGATCACTGTAGACGGAAAACTATACGACATCGACGTGGTCATGTCAGAGAACGGTTTTTGTTCCATTCTGCACGGAGGACGCTCTTACAATGCCGAATCGGTACGTCATTCCGAAGGAAAATATACCATCACCACAAATTTTCGTTATTTTGATATCGAACTGTCTAGCCCACAAAAGAAATATTTAAGGGGACGACAACAGATCATGGATGAGGTGCAGGAGACCATTACCTCCCCCATGCCGGGAAAAATAGTCAAAATCATGGTTTCCGAAGAGATGGAAGTGAAACAGGGCGACCCCCTCATTGTGGTAGAGGCGATGAAAATGCAGAGTACCTACACGGCAGCTCAAAATGCCATCGTGGAGAAGATACATGTGGAAGAGGGTGATTCCGTAATTCGTGATCAGCTTCTCATCTCATTTAAAACGAATTAACATCAAGGAACAATGACACTTCAGGAAATATATAAGGCTTTCGAAGAGAAAAATAAGGCAGCCGAGTTGGGCGGCGGAGCCAAAGCAATAGAGAAACAAAAGGAGTCTGGCAAGTTGACAGCCCGTGAAAGGATAAAACTTTTGTTGGATGACGACACATTTGTGGAAATAGACAAATTTGTATTGCACGAGTCGCATGATTATGGCATGCAGGAGAAACGCATTCCCGGCGATGGTGTGGTAAGCGGCTACGGAAAAATAGACGGTCGCCTGGTCTATGTATATGCCTATGACTTCACCGTGTTCGGAGGCTCCCTGGGCCGCTCAAACGCACAGAAGATCGTGAAGGTGCAAAAGCTGGCCTTAAAAAACGGAGCTCCTGTTATCGCGCTGAACGATTCGGGGGGTGCCCGCATTCAGGAAGGAGTGGCCTCGCTGAGTGGATATTCCGATATTTTTTATCAGAATATCAAAGCATCGGGTGTAGTTCCGCAGATTTCAGCCATACTGGGCCCCTGTGCGGGGGGCGCCTGTTACTCTCCTGCACTGACCGATTTTATTTTCATGGTGAAGGACAAGAGCAACATGTTCGTGACCGGTCCCGATGTAGTGAAAACAGTCACGCACGAAACATTGACGAAGGAAGAATTGGGTGGTGCCAGTGTACATGCAACTAAAAGCGGTGTGGCCCATTTCGTGGGAAGCGATGAAGAAGAAACATTGATGATGATTCGGGAATTGTTGAGCTTTCTTCCATCCAACAACATGGAAGATCCTCCGATCGTTCCCACAAAAGACAGCATTGTTCGCGAATCGCCCGAATTGCAGAAACTGATTCCCGACGATACCAATCTACCCTATGATATCAAGAAACTCATTGAAGAGGTGGCCGACGAGAATTACTTTTTTGAAATCATGCCCCAGTTTGCACAAAACATTGTGATCGGTTTTGCACGACTGGCAGGCCGTTCGGTGGGTATTGTCGCAAATCAGCCTGCTTATCTGGCCGGTGTACTCGACATCGATAGTTCCGACAAGCAGGCTCGATTTATCCGTTTCTGTGATTGCTTCGACATTCCGCTGATTACCTTCGTGGATGTCCCGGGATTTCTTCCCGGGCGTGATCAGGAACACAATGGCATCATCCGTCACGGAGCCAAGATTGTGTATGCCTACGCCGAAGCAACCGTGCCCAAGATCACCCTCATCACCCGCAAAGCATATGGCGGCGCATACATCGTCATGTCCTCAAAAGAGTCGGGATCCGATGTGAATTTCGCTTACCCCAATGCCGAGATTGCCGTGATGGGTGCCGCAGGGGCCGTCAACATCCTCTACCGTTCTTCCAACGAGGCAGAGCGGCAGCATGCCGTGGAGGAATACAGTGAACTGTTTTCAAATCCTTACCGCGCTGCAGAAAAAGGATTTATTGATGAAATCATCCTGCCTAAATCCACCCGGTCCAAACTTATTCAGGCATTGGAAATGACGGCCAACAAAACAGAATCCAATCCGCCCAAGAAACACGGAAATATGCCGTTGTAAGGGGATGCCCCATGTGTGTATCAAATTAAAAAATGATTCAAGTATTTAGTTTACAATATTTTAAAACTTTGTTTGGACTTTTCCATTGAAAAGAGAAGAGCCATTCCTGTTTTTTTGTATCTTTGCCCTCAGAAATGTTGGTGTTATCTGTTCCATTTCGGCTTCGGAACAGGTAATGAAAAGGGAATCAGGTGAAAGTCCTGAACAGACCCGCTGCTGTAAGCTCCGCTTACGTGCTGAACAAAACACCTTTTGCCACTGAATAGGCACCCTGCTCCAAAAAGGAGAAGTCCGACGGACAATCAGGGTGGTTTCGGGAAGGCGTTCAGACACGGGAGTAAGTCAGAAGACCTGCCAACAGATTCATTTTAGTTACATGGCTTTCGGGGAATAAAGCATGAAGACGACACGCAACTACTTTTCTCATCCCGTGTTTCATTTTCAGCATGCTTTACCGGAATAATTCGGTATAGATGAATTCTTTAAAACTGATATTATTTTGTCTGATTGCGGTTATTCTGCCAGGCATTACTTATTCTGCGCGACCAGTCGCATCCATCCGACCTGTGGCTGGTGGAATGGATCTGGCCGACAGCCTTTTTCTGCCTGAAGTAGTAGTATCAGCAAAGGTCCAGCGGGAGATTATTCCCGCACAAAAGCTTTCGGGGGATGAGCTGAAAGGGTTGAACAGCTTTTCAGTAGCCGATGCCATCCGTTATTTCTCCGGCGTCCAGATTAAGGATTACGGTGGCATTGGGGGATTGAAGACAGTGGATATCCGCAGCATGGGCAGCAACCACATGGGTGTTTTCTATGATGGCATTCAACTGGGTAATGCCCAGAACGGGCAGATCGACCTGGGCAAATACTCACTCGATAACCTGGAGTCGGTTACCCTCTATAACGGCCAGAAGAGCGAGATTTTTCAATCTGCACGCGATTTTGGATCTTCCGGTTCTATCTATCTCCGCACGCGCTATCCCCGTTTCGAAAGAGATAAAACCCATAATATCAGGGGAATCCTCCGTACCAGTTCGTTCGGATTAATCAATCCCTCTCTTTTGTGGGAGCAGAAGCTCTCTACCTCGCTCTCTGCAACTTTTAACACGGAATGGGTATCGGCAAACGGCAAGTATGCATACCGCTACAGACGGATCCACCCCGTCACACACGAGGTGGTTTACGACACCACGGCCACCCGGGAGAATGGCGATGTGAATGCCTTGAGGCTCGAAGGAGGATTGCATGGCTTTGTGCCTTCCGGAAACTGGAACCTGAAAACCTACTTTTATTCCTCGGAACGGGGTATTCCCGGAGCCATCGTGAATAATGTATGGAAGCGCTCACAGCGGCAATGGGACTGGAATTTCTTTACCCAGGGTTCGTTCCTGAAATCGGTCTCACCAAGGTATGATATCCTGGTAAACGCAAAATATGCCCATGACCGGATGAGATACCTCAATCCTGACACCACACTGATGTATATCGACAATTCCTTCACCCAGCAGGAGGCCTATCTCTCTCTGGTGAATAAAATTGCACTGCTGAGCAACTGGGATATCTCCCTGGCAGCGGACTGGCAGTGGAACGGGCTTCAGTCGGACCTTGACGGCTTCAGGGAACCCACCCGTTACACCTCCCTCATCGCGGCAGCCACAGCGGCAGATTTTGGAAGAGTCAGACTGCAGGGCAGCATCCTCGGCAGTTGGATCAACGAAAGCGCTGCGGGAGATGAACAGCGTCGCTCAGCACGAGAACAGTTCTCCCCTGCCCTGTTTCTCACCTATAAACCCCTCGATTCGCACAACCTCCATATTCGTGCTTTTTACAAGCAGAGTTTTCGGATGCCCACCTTCAACGATCTCTACTATACCGATATAGGCAATGTAGATCTGGATCCTGAAGAAAGCTATCAATATAATCTGGGAACAGCTTATGATAAATCTTTCCGACAGGGAGTGATCCGTCATTGGGAGGTGAAGGCTGATGTCTATTTAAACAGGGTAACCAATAAGATCATTGCAGTTCCCAAAGGAAACGGCATGTACCGCTGGATGATGACAAACCTGGGACAGGCGGAGATTAAAGGTGTCGACCTGTCGGCTTCTGCCATTTCGGAAGTGCATAAGGAGTGGTTGCTGAACCTGAGAATGACCTACACCCATCAACAGGCCCGCGATCTCACCCGGCGTCCCAACAAGGAGTTGGAGAAAATCACCTATGGCGGTCAGATTGCCTATATCCCCTGGCACAGTGGATCTTTCATAGCAGGCCTGCAGCATCGTCTCTGGCAATTGAACTACAGTTTTATCTACGTGGGTGAGCGGTATCGCTCTTCTGCAAACACGCCTGAGAATTATGAACAACCCTGGTATACCAGCGATCTGTCACTGAGCCGCTCCTTTGCCCACGAACGGTTCAACAGCAAACTCACACTCGAAGTAAACAATCTGTTCAGTCAGGACTACGAGGTGGTACTCAACTATCCGATGCCCAAAAGGAATTACAAACTAACCCTCACCGTTGAAATATGAAGAAACCGGCGCTCATCCTATACTTGTTTATCATCACACTGATTCTGGCTTCCTGCCGGAAGGATGTGGAACTGTTGCTGTCGGAGGTGACTCCCACCGATCCCGGGACATCGGCTGCCGGTCGTTATGCGGGTCTCTACCTGTTGAATGAAGGGAACATGGGAAGCAACAAGGCGACACTCGACTTTTATGATTTCGTGACCGGAAATTATCACCGGAACGTCTATGCCGAAAGAAATCCTTCCGTACCCAAGGAGCTGGGCGATGTGGGCAACGATCTTCAGCTCTATGGTAGTCGTTTGTATGCCGTAATCAACGCCTCCAATAAGATTGAGGTGATGGATGCCCGAACAACCGAACGTATCGGACGGATAGAGATTCCCAACTGCCGTCACATCACCTTTCACGAAGGATATGCCTATGTTACGTCCTATGCCGGACCCATAGAGATAGATCCCGAATACAAGCAGAAAGGTTATGTAGCCAGGATAGATACAGCCACCCTGCAGGTGACCGGAACATGTGTGGTGGGCTATCAGCCGGATGGCATTGCGGTATCCAACGGGAACATCTACGTAGCCAATTCGGGCGGTTACCGGGGAGCAGGCAAGTCGACGAACTACGAAAGAACGGTCTCCGTGATATCCACTGCCACATTCAGCGAAACTGCGCGGATTGATGTGGACCTGAATCTGCACCGGATAAAAGCAGACAGCCGGGGCGATCTCTGGGTCTCCTCGAGAAGCGATTATCACGATTCCCCCTCGCGTCTCTATTTTATCGATCACCGGAAACAGGCGGTGACTGACACCATTGATCTGCCGGTCGGCAATTTCGCCATCGATGGCGATTCGTTATACCTGATTGGCATGGGTGAATCAGTCCAGGGAATAAATTATTTCTCCATCGTGAACATGACGACCAGGGAGGTGGTAAACTCCGACTTTATTACCGATGGCACGGATAAAGGATTTGAAACCCCTTACGGGATCACGGTTCATCCGGAGACAAAAGATATTTATATTACCGATGCAGGAGATTATATCAATCCCGGATATCTCTATCGGTTTAACCGGGAAGGTAAAAAGATATGGAGTGTACAGACGGGCGATATTCCGGCCCACTTTGTGTTCCTCCCCAAAAATATCTATATGTCTCCACTTTCGTTGCATGTAAAGAGTGAGACAAGCGAAATGCTTATAAATAAACAGAACTGAAAATTTCTACGATATGAAGACGAGCGTAAAGAACCTTATTTTGTTGTCTTTTCTTTTGTCGGCCGCCTTCCTGCAGGGCTGCAGCGAAGAAAATGACGGTCCCGGGGAGATCGAAGAGCCGAAATATTCGGCTTATCTCACCCGTGTGTTTGAATATACACCGGCACCCGGACAATTTGTTAATGAGTTGCCGAAGTATGCTGAGGGAGACACACCAGCTTCCATGGCGGTGAAAGCAGAAGCGGCCATTGCAGGAGATAAGGGGGGACTCATTTCGCTGGGTGGATACGGAGGCTATGTGGTGGTGGAATTTGATCACACCATTGAGAACAAAGCCGGGAAAAAAGATTTTGTCGTTTTTGGAAATGCCTACAACGGCAACAGTGAACCGGGCATCGTGATGGTTTCCGTGGACAGCAATAAAAACGGGAAGCCCGATGACACCTGGTATGAGCTGGCCGGCAGCGAATATAACAATGCTGAAACCATCCATCGGTACGCGATCACTTATTACAGGCCCGACGAAAATAAAACGCCCGTTCCCCACGGATCGCTCACCTATGTGACCGATGCCACCTACATCCGGTGGAGTGCGGGCGAGCATGGCGAAGGATTTATCTACAAACTCCAATTTCACCAGCAGAGCTACTACCCACAGTGGATCAACCAACCGGAACTGAAATTCATTGGAACCAAACTGGCTGACAACGTCACGGTGACAGATGAAATCTATATGCTCCAATCCTATGCGTGGGGATATGCCGACAATGTGGCCAATAACGACACCGGAGCACAACTTGATATCGACTGGGCAGTAGACGCAGCCGGCAACAAAGCAAACTTAGCCGGGATCGATTTTGTAAAGATTTATACCGGTGTCAATCAGTTTAACGGACGCATCGGGGAATCATCTACCGAGGTGTCCGGCGTGGCAGATCTGCATCTGTTACAGAGATAACTGTTTATCAATCATTGAAGTATAAAATATTAATCATCAAATAATTAAAAATGAAAATGAAAAAAAATCTGTTTTACCTGTTATTTATTTCGGCATTGCTGCTGGTGTCCTGCGAAAATGAAGAGATGACCATCACGAAGGTGATGGATCTGGAGAGCAAGCTTACCCAACCCGAAACAGAGTGGACCGGTGACAAATCGGGAACCGAGATTCCCGGAGAATGGGGATCAACCTGGAAAAATCAGTTCAGCGGCAACGACAATATCTTTCAGTTCGACAATTATTTCTCCGATTTTGTATGGGGTGGCTTCATGTACACCAACAAGAGTGATGTCGCCACTGCAAGCTATACAAATAACAGCGCGATCACCGGAAAAGCCTACACCGGAAAAGTGTATCTCACTGCAAATAATACAGAATCCAATCCGGCAGTGGTCTCATTCAAAGATGGTAAAACTTACCGGGTGAAAGGAATGTACATCACAAACAGCACCTATGCATATCTATCGATGAAAAACGGAGATCAGTTTGCGAAAAAATTCAGCGATGGAGATTGGTTCAAACTGGATATTTACGGGAAAGATGGCTCAGGAAATGAAAGTCGGCCAGTATCTGTGTATCTGGCCGATTTCAGGAACGGGGAAAAAGAGATATTAAATACATGGAAGTGGGTGGAGCTTTCGGGGCTTGGTGAACTGAAAAGTCTTCATTTCGATCTCACCTCTACCGATAACGGCGACTGGGGGATGAATACTCCCTCCTACTTCTGCATCGATGATCTGACCGTTTTGATGGACGAATAAAAAA
>DFYK01000099.1 GCA_002383605.1 Proteiniphilum sp. UBA4084
GTATAACCGTAACGCACATTTCCTCCAAACTTTAAATTTGGTTTGAACTGCTTGCTGAAGTTACCCCCTGCATTGGCCGATGTGGCAATTCCGTCCCGTCCGCCAAACATACGCATACGTCCACCGCGGCCACCCATGCTTCCAAACATGGAGGATGCGAGATCAGAGAAGCCAGCATTGTTTGTATTGTTGATTCCGCCGAGAAACGTAAACTGATCCTTGTTTTTCATATAATTCACCATGGCATTCCCTTCGTAACGTTCCTTATTACCATAACCTGCGAAAGCGTTACCGAAAAGACCCTCTTTCATTCCGGGACGCACAAGCAGGTTGATCACATTTTCTTCCTCCCCGTCGTCGAATCCGGTCATCTGAGCCATCTCGGTTCTTCGCTCGAGCACCTGCAACTTATCCACCATCTTGGCAGGTAGATTTTTAGAGGCCACTTTGGGATCGTTGCTAAAGAACTCCTCCCCATCGACCAATATCTTCTTGATTTCCTTCCCGTTGACAGTAATCTTTCCTTCATTGTCTACTTCCACACCGGGCATTTTTTTCAACAAATCTTCCACCACGGCACTCTCGGTAACCTTATAAGAGTCGGCATTGTACTCCAATGTATCACCTTTCAAAGTGATTTCCGGTGCCTTGGCGGTGACCACTGTCTCCGACAAAAGAATATTGTCGTTACTCAGGATGATGTTACCCAGTTGCACATTAGGTCGCGAAGAGGTTACCTGTACGTCACGGTAGATATCATTGTAACCGATGAAAGAGATATGCAGAATATAGGAACCGTTTCTTACCGGAATTGTAAAAACCCCCTCAGTATTGGAAGCTTTACCCGTCACGAAAGTACTGTCTGCGCGCTGCAATATCCGTATGTTGGCCAGGGCAATTGGTTCTTCTGTGTCTTTATCTATCAGTTTTCCGGTGATAGAACTGCCCGATTGAACCTGTGCAATCGTAGAAAAAGTATACGATAAAAGCGATATTGCAATAATAAATATTTTCTTCATTGTGGTGAGTTGTTGCTAAATCCCTTCCCTATAAATTGAAATATTTTACAAAAATAGAGCTGACAAAAAATGCCGGCAAAAGAAATAGACAAACTCCATGATTTCATCGACCAATGAAGGATTCAAGGCCATCAACCCGTTTCTAAATGAAAAGAAAAATTTACATTTTGCCTTGTTGTTGCAAATTATATTTATTTTTGCAATCTCTACGATTGTCACATTGGAATTCTGTAATATTTTCTGAATATAAATCCGTTTTTATGTTGAAATCTTTGAAAAGTGAAGACTGGGTTGCCACAATTATCGGTGCTGCTGTTCTTCTTCTTGTAATTCTATTGCCATCGGTATTGAAGAATTACGCTTATATGTCAGTGATAGTAGCGCTACTGGCTTACCTGGGTTATCTCTTTATGGGAAAAAAGGACAACGGCCGTTTTCTGCTCTCCTTTGCGATAGTATATTTGCTGGCATGGCTGGCCACCTATATTTCCGGCCTTACACCTGTCAAAGCCATGGGATTTGAATCGGTATTTTTCGCTGTCATCATCGGCCTGCTGATTCGTAACACTGTGGGACTACCCTCATGGATGGCTCCGGCAGTGATGAGTGAATATTATATCAAGGCCGGATTGGTGATTCTGGGTAGTTCCATTCTTTTCAATGAAATCATGAAAGCCGGTGCACTGGGAATGATTCAGGCAATCATTGTGGTCATGTCGGTCTGGTATTTCAGCTTCTGGATTGCCGGCAAGGCATTTAAAATAGACAAAGAGATGTCCATCTTACTCTCGAGCGCAGTCTCAATTTGCGGCGTTTCGGCAGCCATTGCCACCAGTGGTGCCATTAAAGGGGACCCCAAGAAACTCTCATTTGTAATTTCACTGGTGTTGATTATAGCCATTCCCATGATGTACCTATTGCCTTATCTGGCTAAATGGATGGGTCTGAGCGAAGAAGTTGCGGGTGCCTGGCTGGGTGGCACCATCGATACCACCGCAGCCGTGGTAGCCTCCGGTAAGTTTATCGGTGAAACGGCCGAACAGTATAGTGTCATCATCAAATCTGCACAGAATGTACTGTTAGGCGTTGCAGCCTTTGTGATTTCCATCTATTGGTCATATAAGGGAAGCAACAGCGACATTCGTCCCACAGGGAGTGTGTTGTGGAATCGGTTCCCCAAGTTCGTGATAGGGTTTCTGATTGCTTCGCTGGTTTTCAGCTTTGCTTTTGATGCAGAAACCGGGAAGGCATTGTCAGGCGTAGCCAACAAAGGTGCACGCAGTCTGCTCTTCTCACTGGCATTCGTCTGCATAGGACTGGAAACCGACTTTCGTTACATATTCAGGAAGGAGAATGCCAGATATATCTGGTCTTTCCTCAGTGCGCAAACTTTTAACATTCTACTCACGCTGCTGGTCGCATGGTTACTGTTCAGGAATATCTAAAAAATATTTTTCAAACAAAACCTCACATATGAACGTTCATTGAGGGTTCCTGTCGATCATAATTTCTCCTGTGACTATTTATCAACCGCTGATAAATATGTTTTGAGAAGTGAAGCAAGTTATTCCCTGATGAAACAATTCATTCCTGTTCTCGTTAACACAGCCATAGCCAATACAAGCACCTACCTGCTTTGGAGCGCTTTTTCATTTTGGATTTACCTCGAAACCAGATCGGTGCTGGTTCTCTCAGTGCTCAGTGGCACCTATATGTTGCTGGTTACCCTTTCCAGCATGTTTTTTGGGACCATCGTAGACAAGCACAAGAAAAAAAGGGTGATGGCTGGCGCTTCGATAGTAACCATGGCACTCTTGCTACTGGCAAGTACCATTTTCTTACTGTCTGATACAGCTCATATTGCCGACATCTCTTCACCGGCATTCTGGCTTTTCTCACTCCCTCTATTGTGCAGTGCACTGACCGGCAACCTGCGTGGAATCGCGCTTTCCACAACTGTTTCCATACTTGTACCAAAACAGGACTATGCCCGTGCAAACGGACTGATCGGGACTATTCAGGGATTTGGAATGATCGCCAACACCGTTTTCAGCGGGCTTATTATCGGATATCTGGGAATGAACTGGGCCATTTTTATTACCCTGCTGCTATCGGCCGGTACATTGATACATCTCTTTTTTTTCTCCATACCCGAAGAACATATCCTGCACGATCCACATCTGCAAAACAGTCAGATTGATTTTCGAGGCGCCTTCAGGGGAATACAGCTGGTGCCGGGACTGATGGCGCTTATTTTCTTCACCACGTTTAACAATTTCATAGGCGGTGCCTTCGCAGTGTTGCTCGATCCCTACGGACTCTCTCTTTTCCCGGTGGAAGTATGGGGGATTATTCTGGGGTTCACCGGTACCGGATTTATTCTGGGTGGACTACTCATCGGAAAGCTGGGTTTGGGTAAGAGGCCGCTCCGTTCACTACTTCTGGGTTATGTTTTTATCAGCTTCATCTGCATTTTTTTTACTCTGCGGGAAGGATCGGTTTTGTTTGTGGGAGGAATGTTTCTTTATATGTTCATTGCTCCGGTTGTTGAAGCAGGTGAACAGACCATCATCCAGACCGTCGTACCGAAGCCCAAACAAGGCCGGGTTTTTGGATTCGCGCAAACTGTGGAGGCTGGTGTCACGCCCATCTCCATCTTTATCATCGGGCCATTGGCCCAATCATTTATCATCCCCTATATGGAGAGCACTGCCGGAAAACAAACATTCGGCTGGTTGCTGGGTGAAGGTGACACACGCGGTATCGCACTCACCTTCGTGATAGCAGGTGTTTTCATGCTCTTTTTATCACTTCTCGCCTTCCGTACGAAAGCTTATCATATTCTTTTGGCATCGTACAAGCAAAATTCCGACAGAGAGAAATGATCAGAGTTCTTTCGCTATCTTCAGCCACATAAAGTTGGCACGTTCCGCTGAGATATCGCCCCATGCATCGATATGAAACTCAAAACAAACGGCAGAAGCTGTGGAAAGATTATCGAGTTTCACTCCCAATGCGTTGATCAGGTCGGTTATACCCGGGTTGTGTCCCACATAGAGACAGCTTTCCACCTCATCGGTCAGCTTGGAAAGGACATTCAGAATCCAGCGGGCTGGCGCAAAATAAAGATTTTGTTCCGATTGAATCAAATCTTCCGGGTAACCGAGTTGCTGAGCAGCTAGAATGGCCGTTTCATGTGCCCTTTTTGCCGAAGACGAAAGGATCAGATCGGGAAGGCCCGATCTTTTCAGGATATAATTACCCATCGCGGCGGCATTACTGCGTCCCCGTTCGGTGAGAACCCGATCATAGTCGTCCTTAGCCATTGTATCCTGTTCGGCTTTGCCGTGTCGCAGAATTATCAGTTGTTTCATACATCCCAGCTTAAAATTACTTTACCGCACTCACCACTCTCCATCACATCGAATCCTTTTTGAAACTCATCTATACCAAACTTGTGCGTGATTACAGGTGTCAGATCAAGACCTGAAATAAGCATCTGTTCCATCTGATACCAGGTTTCCCACATTTCGCGGCCATAAATCCCTTTTAGCGTCAGTGCCTTGAAGATAATTTCGTTCCAGTCGACCGTTGTGTTGTTGGGCAGGATGCCCAGCAGCGATATTTTAGAACCGTTGTACATGTTGTCGATCATCTCCCGGAAGCCGGCAGGTGAACCGGACATTTCAAGTCCCACGTCGAATCCGCGCATACCCAGCTTCTCCACTGCCTGCGCAATGGTCTCTCCTCTTGAAGGGTTTACGGTAAGCGTGGCTCCCATCTTACGGGCAATTTCCAATCGGTATTCACTCAGATCACTGACAACAATGTAACGCGCTCCCGCAAACCGGCAGATGGCTGTAGCCATACTNNGACAGGGCTGTATGTGTGGCATTGCCAAATGGATCCATGATTGAAGCGATCTCATCGGAAATGCGGGGATCGAGCTTAACAACATTCGACGCCGGCAGTGAGAGATATTCAGCAAAAGCTCCATCGCGGTTTACGCCAACGCCAATGGTATTTTCACATACATGCAACTTACCACGCCGACAGTTGCGGCAGTGTCCGCAGGCAATATGACCCTCTCCCGTCACACGGTCACCAATCATCAGGTTTTCCACACCGCTACCCATATCTACAATCTCGCCCACATACTCGTGACCAATGGTCATGGGCGTTCTAATAGTCTTCTGTGACCAGTCGTCCCATTTGTAAATATGCAGATCCGTTCCACAAATAGAGGTTTTTTTTATTTTGATCAATACGTCATTCACGCCAACGGAAGGAATGGGAACCTCTTCCATCCATATGCCTTTCTCAGGCCGTAGTTTTACCAATGCTTTCATTTCTTTTTAGCTATCAGCGGTCAGCTATCAGCTTTCAGCTTTATAAGTTGAAAAATGTAGCGGGCAGCGGTTTCGTTTTTAATGAGCTTTCAGCGGTCAGCTTTCAGCTTTGTATGTTGAAAGATGTAACAGACAGCGGTATGGCTGTTAAATGACTTTCAGTTTCTTCCCTACTTTAACAAATGCAGCCATTGCCTTGTCGAGATGTGCCCTCTCATGTCCTGCCGAGAGCTGCACCCGAATGCGTGCCTGATCTTTGGGTACAACAGGATAGTAAAACCCGGTTACGTAGATTCCTTCATCCAGTAGTTCTGCGGCAAATTGTTGAGACAACCTGGCATCATAGAGCATCACTGCACAAATAGCCGATTGTGTCGGCTTGATGTCGAACCCTGCCTCTAACATCCTGGCCACAAAGTAATCCACATTTCCGTGCAGTCTGTCCTGCAGATGATTGGACTCCTGCAACAAATGAAATGCTTCCACGCCCGATGCTGCCACCATGGGAGGAATAGAGTTGGAGAAAAGATAAGGTCGTGAGCGCTGACGCAGCATATCGATGATTTCCCTGCGTCCTGTGGTGAAGCCGCCTATGGCACCGCCAAAAGCTTTGCCCAGCGTACCGGTAATGATATCCACCTTTCCCATAAGACCGTACTGTTCTGAAACTCCTTTCCCTGTTTTGCCTACCACACCGGCGGAGTGACTTTCGTCGACCATCACCAGTGCGTCATATTTAGCAGCCAGCAGCATGATTTTATCGAGTGGCGCCACATTGCCATCCATGGAGAAGACACCGTCGGTGACAATGATGCGAAACCGTTCTGCCTGTGCCTCTTTCAGTTTCTCCTCCAGATCAGCCATATCGGCATTGGCATAACGATAACGTTTTGCCTTGCACAGACGGACTCCATCGATGATGGATGCGTGATTCAATGCATCGGAGATGATGGCGTCTTCTTCTGTGAAAAGAGGTTCGAATAGACCACCATTGGCATCAAAGCAAGAAGCGTAGAGAATGGTATCGTCTGTTTTAAAAAAATCACTGATGGTTTTTTCCAGCTCCTTGTGGTAGTCCTGTGTGCCGCAGATAAAACGTACCGACGACATGCCATAGCCGCGTTCATCGAGGGCATTCTTTGCCGCTGCAATGAGCCGCGGATGATCAGACAGACCCAGATAGTTATTGGCACAGAAATTAAGTACCTGCTGCCCGGATTGTACCTTTATCTCTGCCCTTTGTGGCGTTACAATGATTCGCTCATTTTTGTAGAGGCCTGCATCCTCAATGGCATTCAATTCAGATTGCAGGTGTTGTTGCATTTTTCCGTACATATCATTATAGTTTTCAACAATCAACTTTCAACAGTCAGCTCTTTGGCGTTAATGCCAGGCTCACTGCGTTCATTTTCTTCTTCCAAATCATTGAGTAATGACTGAGGAATTGATTTCTTGGATTTTAATCCCAGTTCACGCAATTTTTCTGTCTGACCAATGAGGTTTCCCCTGCCCGCTTTCAACTGTTTGTATGCATTGTCATAACTGCGTTTTGCTCTGTCGAGATGAACTTCTATATCGGTGAGCGAATCCACAAAATTAACAAACTTGTCGTAAAGCGCGGCTCCCCGTTCAGCAATCTCCTGTGCATTGCGGTTTTGGTATTCACGCTTCCACAAATCTACAATTAATTTCAACGCAGCAATCAGGTTCGTGGGACTGATCAGTAAAATTTTCTTGTCATAGGCATACTGCCAGAGACTCTCTTCATGACGCAAAGCCAGCATGTAAGCCGGTTCATTGGGAATAAACATCATCACAAAATCAAGCGTGTCGGCATAATCCTGGTAGTTTTTCCGACTCAGTTCATCGATGTGCTTCCGTATTGAACGCAGATGTTCCCCTATAAACTTCTTTTGTTCTCCCGGATCATCACTGTCGGTGTAGTTGGCATATGCTGTGAGCGATACTTTTGAATCGATGATTACCTTCCTGTTATCGGGATAGGCGATGATCACATCCGGCTGCATCCTGGAACCATTCTCAGCAGTGTAATAATTGCCGTCGGGATCTTTCAGGTATTCCTGTACGAAATACTCCCTTCCTTCCGTCAGTCCCGAACGTTCCAGTATGTTTTCCAGAATCATCTGTCCCCAATCGCCCTGCATCTTTGAGTTGCCCCGCAAAGCCTGGGTCAGGTTGTTGGCTTCGCTGCTGAGGCGGTCGTTCAGCTCACGCAGGTTTTTCACTTCCTGTCCCAGAGAAAAACGTTCCTTCGCCTCAGTGACATAGACCTCTTCCACTTTCTTGCGGAATGAATCAATATTCTCTCCCAGCGGCTTCAGGATTATATCCAGGTTGCTCCTGTTCAGGTTCGTAAACTTTTCGGTTTTCTCTTCCAGTATTCTGGATGCGATTTGTTCAAACTCCAGGTTAAATTGTTTATGTATCGCATCCATTTCATTTTTCTGTAGTTCCAGCTTCTCGCTCAGTGCTTTATTCTCAGCGGTAAATGTCGCCAGTAGCCTGTGGGTATCGTTCAGTTCATCGGTTATGGTTCTCAGATCGAACTTATATTGTGTAATATCCCGCTCAGCATCTGTCATCTTCTCTTTCCATACAGCAAGCTGGGTGTTAAGCCGGTAACTCTCCTGTAAAACAGTCTCATGGTCTCTTTTCAAAACCGTTTTCGATTTCCAGTATAACGCAACAATCACTCCTGCCAGAATGCCACCCACCCCACATCCTGCCAGCAAGTAAAGGATCTCCGCGTAATCTTTCACAATAAAACTGTTGTATTTAAGTTTCCTTTACCCCGTACTATTTAATATTTCTCAGTACATGCCCCATTCGCTTCTTTTTCGTTTCCATGTAAAAATGGTTATATTGGTTGGGGCTAATTTCCAAAGGCACATTTTCCACCACTTCCAGACCGTATGATTCCAGACCGATTCTTTTTTTGGGATTATTGGTCATCAACCGCATTTTTTTTACTTCCAGGCTGCGTAGTATCTGGGCTCCCACGCCGTAATCCCTTTCATCGGCCTGATAACCAAGATGCAGGTTGGCATCCACGGTGTCGAGACCCTGTTCCTGCAGCTTGTAGGCAGCTGCCTTGGCCATGAGCCCGATACCGCGTCCTTCCTGATTCAGATATACCAGAACCCCCTTCCCTTCCTGCTCAATCAGTTGCAGTGCTTTGTGAAGTTGTTCCCCACATTCACAACGCATGGAACCGAAGATGTCACCGGTCACACAGGAAGAGTGTACCCTCACCAGGATCGGTTCCTCATCGTGCCACTCCCCTTTGATCAGTGCTACATGTTCTTGTCCGGTAGCCTTCTGAAGGAAGGGAATCATTCTGAACTCACCATATTCGGTTGGAAGCTGTACCGCCTCACCCCGTTCAATGAGCGACTCGGTCTGCAGCCTGTATTTGATTAAATCGGCTACAGAAACTATCTTCAGATTGAATTTTTGAGCCATCTCCATCAGCTCGGGCAGACGCGACATGGAGCCGTCTTCATTTTTAATCTCTGCAAGCGCTCCCGCAGGATACAATCCGGCGAGTCTTGCAAAATCGATGGTTGCCTCTGTGTGTCCGGCTCTGCGAAGTACACCCTTCGACTGTGCACGGAGCGGAAAGATGTGTCCGGGACGTCCAAAGTCCTCCGGCGCCGTCTCCTCCCGGGTAAGCGCCAGGATGGTCTGTGCCCTGTCGTAAGCCGAGATTCCGGTCGTACACCCATGCGTAAGCAGATCAATGGATACGGTGAAGGGTGTGGCATGAATGGACGTGTTGTGGGTGACCATCATCGGCAATTCCAGTTCTTCGGCACGTTCTTTTGTGATGGGAGCACAAATAAGGCCACGTGCATGCGTTTCCAGAAAGTTAATCTTTTCAGGCGTGATGCATTCTGCCGCAATGATCAGGTCTCCTTCATTCTCCCTGTCCTCATCGTCTACCACAATGATAAAGTTGCCTTTGCGTATCTCCTCAATGGCTTCCTCTATGGTGTCTAATTTTATTTGTTTTTGCATATCTCTATTTTGTTATTATGCTGTTACCCTGTTACCAGCAGCATGTACATTGCGGATGATTTCAGTTGTCTCTCCGCTTAGCCGCTGTATATCTTTCAAATCTTTTTTTATCCTTAGTTCAAACGGAACCGACATAATTCTCAAAACAACTCCCACAGGGAAGAGATACATGCTGATCCTGGCCCAGATTGAACCGGCTTTGAATGGCCCGATCCTGGTGATAAGCACCGGAAATAACTCTGCCTTTGCCAGTTCCTCCAGATTTCGGGAGTTGGACAGTTGACTGAGAATAATCTCCATGGAACTTTTGATGGTGAATAATTCTCTTTCGTAGGCATCATCTGTCCAAAAAGCTTTGTACGTTATGCGGTTGTATTTCGAAAACCAATGGTCTATCTTATCCGACAAAGCCGATAGTGAACAGACGATTTCCTCATAATCGGGACTGTCGATAATCACACTTTTAATCGAATATTTTCTTTTTTCCCGAATGAAAAACAATCTTTTATAGAATTGCACATAGGTGTCGGCATTCATGATCACCGAATCGTTCATTGCCTTGTAGGTCAGAAACACGCCGATGGGCAGCAGAATGAGCGAACTGAACCACATCCCGAACCAATGTTCCCACACCCCGTCGCGCGTCATCTTATAACCCACATTCTCCACGATATAATAAATGATGAAGAGAATGACCGATATGACGATGGGGGTACCTAAACCGCCTTTTCTGACAATGGATCCCAAGGGTGCTCCAATGAAAAAGAAAATGAGACAGGTAAAAGGAATGGTAAATTTCCGGTGCCATTCTATCCAGTGACGGTTAATGGTTTTCTGGGTTGTTGTTTTGTTGAGTGACCTGAAAAGAAATTCGTTGCTATTATTATCGGCTTTCGAAAAGGCACTTTGCAGGATGGCCGACTGTTCCTGTAGTTCTTTCGACTGCAGCAGCGTATCGGGTCGTGGAACTTCCACGCCTGCATGAGCCGCAGCCGCAATAAGTGAATCTTTCTCTTGTGAAGGATAGCTGTTGCGAAAGGTGAGATAGGAATAATTCTTCATCATATTTCGATCCAGCCTGTTTACACTGTCCATGATCAGTGTCATGGAGTCGATGGAAACACCTAATTGCGACAAGTTCTTGGAGACGTAATTGCTGGTTGAGCTTCCTTCAATCATCTCTTCACCCATACGGTTGAAGTTGGCATCGTAGGAGATCATCATCGTCTTCACATCGAAGTTCTCCCTTGCGTAAGGGACAAAATCGGCCGAATAACGGGACTCGGTTCCCTGCTTGAAGTTTTGAAACTGCTGTCCGCTGTACATGGTGAAGATCAGCATTTTCTTATCTTCTGTCATGCTCATCTTTGCCGAATCACAGATGATCACCGCCATGTTGTTGAAACCACTCGCCACATCGTAGATCAACACATCATATAACATCCCGGTCTTTTGGTCTTTCCTTTCCACATATAGGTTATAACCGTCAATTTCCTTATAAAAAACAGTTTCCGGCACATCCAGTTCGGGAGAAGCCTGACGGATGGAAATAAGGAGGGAATAAAATTTTGTTTGTATTTTGGGGATGGCGTTATTCTGAAAAAAGAAGGCACCCACACTGATGAAAAAGATGAGAATGATAAGTGGTTTCATCATCTTGAGCAAAGGAATGCCCGCCGACTTGATGGCCAACAGTTCCAGGTTTTCTCCCATATTCCCGAAAACCATCAGCGAGGCAAGCAGGATGGCCAGCGGCAGCGCCATGGGTATAAGGTTGAGGGCTGCATAAAAGAACATTTCTCCAATGACATCAATTCCCAGACCTTTGCCCACCATGTCCTCCACATACTTCCATAGAAACTGCATCAACACCAGAAACAGGCATATGGCAAAAGTCATCAGAAAAAGCGGAACGAAGGTTGTAAGCATATAACCATATAACCGCTTTATGTGGAAAAATTTTCTCATTGATTCCGAACAAAAGGAGACCCGTTTATATTGACGGCAAAGATAGTAAAATCAAACGGACAATCGTGGTTTCGAAAATGTAAAGATGATTAATTGGTGCGGCATTACGATGATGCAAGCGACTTAGATTCCCAGCCTTCTTTTCATCTCATCTACCTGTGATTCCCACAGGGCAATGGCATCTCCCTTTTCATCAGGCTCAGCGAAGTCGGTAATCTCCAGCGTCATGTCGCCGGATAAATCCAGTTTGCGCAGTAGGAACTCAAAATAACAAGTATTTTCCTCCTCATCGGCCCATTGATAACGGATGCCTGACAGTGGTTTTTGATTGATGATGATCGCCTGATTGCTTGTTTTTCCCCAGTAAAAGGTGTAAATTGTCTCGGTCTCATCCATCGACACCTCATCAGCAAACCATTCCGAGAGACCGTCTATCTGACTGACCATGCGCCATAAACTACTCTGGGTCGCGTTTCCCATCAGGAACTCGATATGAAATTTTTCTTTCGGCATGTATATTTTGAAACTGGCTCACAATATACAACTTTTTTTTGTTTCTATTACCAAAAGAATGTAAAAACTACAGGGAGCCGTCCTAAGACAGCTCTCCGTAGATAATTACGAAACGGATTACTGCTGGGGAATGTACTCCACAAAGGCTTCAATGGCTTCGTAGGAGGCCAACCCCAGCTTCCAGTAGGTATCGGCCGTAGCACGGTTTCGTTCTTCCGATCGTTGCCAGAAAAGCCGTTCATCATCACCCAGGAAAGGAGCACTCTCCATCTGGGACTGATGCTTCAGAATAGCATTTCTTTTCTGACGCAGTTCTTCGGGAGAAAGTGGTACGGCCATTTCAATATGATCTATCTCCCACTCCATCCATGCACCGCGATACATCCAGATGCGGCAATCCTGAAACCATGCTTCCTCTTTGAGAATGTCTACAGCCCCCAGAATGGCATCAAGACAAACCTTGTGTGTGCCGTGCGGATCTGCGAGGTCTCCTGCCACATAGATCTGATGGGGTTTAATGGTTTCAATAAAATCTTTGACAATGGTTACGTCCTTCTCCGAAATAGGATTCTTTTTCACCTTGCCTGTTTCATAGAAAGGGAGATCCAGAAAATGCACATTCTCCTCAGACAGACCCACATACCTGTCTGCCGAACGGGCTTCCTCGCGACGTATTCTCCCCTTGATGAAAAGGATGTCGGGGGTATCAATGTCCTCCTTCGTTTTTTCATGCAAGAGATAATGACGTATTTTCTCATATTTCTCCAGCAGATCGGTGTTATCGGGGTTGAATTTTTTGCGCATGCTGTTCAGTACCGAGATGTAGCGGATCACCTCTTCGTCTCCCACCGCAATGTTTCCTGATGTCTGATAAGCCACATGTACCTCGTGGCCCTGATTGACAAGACGCTGAAACGTACCGCCCATAGAGATCACATCATCGTCGGGATGTGGGCTGAAAATGACGACCCGCTTGGGATAGGGTTTTGCCCGCTCGGGACGGTAAGTATCATCGGCATCCGGTTTTCCCCCGGGCCATCCGGTAATGGTATGCTGCAGATCGTTGAATATCTTGATATTCACATTATATGCCGATCCGTAGAGGGTAATCAACTCACTCAACCCGTTGTCGTTGTAATCTTTATTTGTCAGCTTCAGGATGGGCTTGTTCACCACCTCGCAGAGCCAGACAATGGCCCGGCGGATGAGCTTGCTGGTCCATTCACAGTTTGTGACGAGCCAGGGGCGACTGATGCGCGTAAGTTCCGACGCAGCTGCCAAATCGACAAAGATCTTGGTTTCGGGGTGTGTCTGCAGGATGGAGCCGGGAATAAGGTCGGTCACCGTTCCTTCCACAATATCGCGTACGCTTCCGGCTTTTTGTTCACTCCAGGCGACAAGTGCAATTTTTTTGGCCCCCATCATATCCGAAAGTCCCATGGTAATTGCACTGACCGGCACCTTGTCGAGAGATCCGAAATTTCGGGCAATATCTTTGCGCGAGTCACCGTCGAGCATGACAAGCCTTGTTTGTGAGTGAAGGCCGCTACCCGGCATATTAAAGCCCACATTTCCTTTACTGCCCAGTCCCAGTAACAGATAGTCGAGTCCACCCATGTTTTTCAGATCCTGTTCAAAAGCTTCGCAGTTTTCTGCAATCAGATCTTTTTCAATGGTGGCATCCGGGGAGAAAATGTTAGCAGGATCTATATCGATTTGATTTAAAAAAACCTCTTTCAGCATCTGCAGATTGCTGAAAGAGAAATCAAGCACAGGATAGAACTCGTATGTATTAAAAATTACCAGATTTTTGAAACTTACATTTTTTTCCTTGTGCTGTCTGACCAGTTCTTCGTACACAGGCATGGGAGAGGCTCCTCCACTGATGCCAAGCACAAAACGATCTCCTTTCTGTTGCTTTAGCTGCATCTCTGCTACAATATCGGCAGCCACCTTCTTTGCTGCTTTTTTTGATTCCTCGTAGATGGCTACGGGTAGTTTCTCAAAACGTGCCAGATTGTACTCTTCAAAGTCGTTCTCCGGACGATAGTACTTCCTGGGAACCCTTTCAAGTGTTATGTGAGAACTTAGATCTAATTTCATAGTCTATACAATTATTTAATTTTTTACATTTTTTTGATCTGCCTTGCGGGTAATCCGTCCATAAACAAACAGGGCAATAGCAGAAATGGCACCGATAGCCACGAAAACATACCAGATGTAATGTGCATGTTGTGTGGCAGCAGCATACGCAACACTGTCCATTACTCCCGCATCGTTGGTGAAAAGTCGCGGGTCGGGCAAATATTTGTCCAGCAGAAATCCCGACAGTCCAAAAGCAAACAGGAATGAAAAGAAGGAGTGCAGATGACTGAATCCCAAATACAAACCCTCCTCCCCTTTCGGAGCCTGCAATGAAAAATATTCCAGGTAACGGGGTGAAATAAAACACTCTGCAATAGCCTGAAAAGCAATGCCGATAATCATCATGAAAGCTACGGGATGTAATCCCAGAATGTAACTTTCCCCGATTTGAGTTCCGAAAGACATGAGCAGCGCCGAAACGGGGATAATGAACATCCCCACCATCATGGAGGTAATGGCACTCCGTTTTTTCATCAGCGAGGTGACGAAGTTAACACTTACAAATACAATCAACGGGTTCACATTTGCATACCATCCAGGCGAAGCGCTCTCCCCGATCAGCCGGATTACATACTTGGGCATGGTGGCATACATTTGGCTCTGGATCACCCAGAAACCGCTGACAATAAGAATCAGCAGCATCAGTCGCCCGTTGAGCACCACTTTTACCAGCGATTGTCCTATTTCGGCAAAACTTTTCCCTTTTCCCTCCGTTTTGACTGATTTATAAAAGAAATAGACAGCGATAAGGGCAAGTAGGGTCATCGCGGCCGAAAAATAGTTCAGGTAGACCAGACCTTGGTCTCCCATGCTCCGGCGAAGGGGATCGACTACCGTTTTTCCGGTAAAAGCGCCAATGTTGACCATCATGTAAAAGATGGAATATCCCCGCGCCCTGTTTTCGGGTGTTGTTTCACGCGCAACAGTGCCGGAGATGACCGATTTGATGAAGGCACCACCAATCACGACCAGTATAAGGGGTGCAACAATCGACCATCTGAGATAACTCTCTCTCAATCCCGTATAGGTGGTTGTCATCTCATAATTTACCAGTCCGGCATTTTCGAGCATCGTGGGCAGAATACCCAATCCGACATAACCAATGGTGAGCAGTGTAAATGCAAGAATGATTGCCGACCGGAATCCTATTTTATCGGCATAGGCTCCTGCAAACATGGGCAGCAGGTAAAGGGAAGCAGAAAAGAGTCCGGCAATCACACCAGCCTCAATATCGGAGAAGCCCCATACATTCGACAGGTAAAGGGTGATCACTATGAAGACCGCATAGTATGCGAGCCGTTCTAGAAGTTCAACAAAGTTAGCGACCCAGAAGGGTCTTGAAAATTTTATCATCTACGGAATATTATGTTAATTTTGATGCAATTTTTAATATCAAGGACAAAGATAAAAAATAATTTGAATATTATACCAGGTCGATCACTGTAATTCCGGCACCGCCAAACTGTACATGTTCATCCTGAAAATGAGCAATACCCTCTACTGTACCCAGATATTCACGGATGATCTGTCGCAATACACCGGTACCCGTTCCGTGCAGAATGCGCACCCTTGAAACACTCAGCTGCAATGCATCATCGATAAAGTACATAACCGCCTGCAGCGCCTCATCGCCCCGCATACCCCTTACATCGATATCCTGTCTGAAATTCAGTTTGCGCTCATGCAGCAGATCGCGGGTATTGGACGCTTTCTTCTCCTTTTTTAGCTGGCTGTTGCTTACTCGTTCCAGATTGTCAATACTGACTGTGGTTTTAATCATCCCGAAGGCCACGGTCGCTTTTTTACCCGAGATATCCATCACTTCACCTACCGAGGTCTGTCCTTTGATCCGTACCGCATCTCCTGTTACCGGTTTTTCCTGGATCATCTTTGATGAAGCGATCTGGCTTTTTGTATTCTTAAATGACTTTTTTTGTACAGCGGGCTTCTTTTCATTGGTTTCAGTAGTCGAAATCTGCTCTTTGAACCGGTTGAGCGACTCTCGCACCTGCTTTGTTCTTTCCTTGTCGGCCTTTGTCTCACGAATCTCACGAATGGTATTTTCGATGCGGGCATTGCTCTCGGCCAACATCTGTTCAGCCTGCAGCCTGGCCTGGCGAAGTATCTCCTTTTTCTGTTTCTCAATTTCCTCAAGGCCGGACTCATATTTCATCGCATTCTCCTCCATCCGGTTGCGTTCACGCCGTATCTCATCACGTTTTCGCTCCCAGTAGCGACGGTCGCGGGCTATATCCTGCAGGTATTTGTCCATGTTGATGTAATCACTCCCCACAATCTCCGAGGCGTGTGCGATCACCTCTTCCGGCAATCCGATCTTGCGGGCAATCTCCACGGCGAAGGAACTACCCGGATTGCCGATGGAGAGACGAAAGAGCGGCTGCATCTCATGTCGGTCATACAACATGGCACCATTCACCACCCCCTCGTGTTCGTTGGCAAAATGCTTCAGATTCTGGTAATGGGTGGTGATCACGCCAAACGATTGTTGCCTGTTGAACCTGTCGAGCAATGCCTCTGCAATGGCAGCGCCAATCTGCGGTTCGGTGCCGCTACCAAACTCATCGATCAGCAGCAGTGATTTTGCATTACAGTTTCGTTCGAAGAACTTCATGTTCATCAGATGGGAACTGTATGTGGAGAGATCGTTTTCAATGGATTGTTCGTCGCCGATATCGATAAAGATGTCTGCGAAGACACCCACCTTTGAATTTTCTTTCAATGGGATCAGCAATCCACACTGTACCATGTACTGGAGGAGGCCGACCGTCTTCAGGCAGACCGACTTGCCACCCGCATTGGGGCCTGAGATGACCAGGATCCTATTCGTACCCTCCAGCGCAATATCAAGAGGGACTATCTTTCGGTTTTGCTTCTTCAGTGACAGGTAGAGCAGCGGATGTATTGCCTCGACCCAGTCAATCAACTGTACATCCTCCAGGGAAGGTCTGATGGCTCCTACTTGCTGGGCAAAGGCAGCTTTGGCCTGAATAAAGTCGATCCGGGCCAGGAACTCATACGACTCCAGCAAAT
>DFYK01000091.1 GCA_002383605.1 Proteiniphilum sp. UBA4084
CCAGGGTAAAGCAGCCGGCGTGCAGGTGTCGCAAGCTTCATCGGCACCCGGCGGAAGGGTACTGATCCGTGTTCGTGGAGGTAATTCTCTGAGTAGTAGCAATGAACCTTTGTATGTGGTAGATGGATTTCCTGTCTCAGCAGGTGGCTCGGCAGGAGGGAATGGTACGGCACAGAATCCATTGGCCACACTCAATACGGCGGACATCGCTTCCATAGAAATATTGAAAGATGCGTCGGCAACGGCAATCTATGGGGCCCGGGGCGCCAATGGTGTGGTTCTGATCACGACCAAAAGAGGTGAAATAGGAAAACCACAGGTTACGTTGGATGTGTATCATGGTGTGCAGACGCTGGCAAAGAAACTCGATTTGATGAACGCCAGGGAGTATGCCACGCTGGTAAATGAAGCAAGAGCGAACGACGGTCAGAGTCCGGTATTTCCCAATCTAAACAATCCCCATTATTTTCCTGATATTTCTGCTTTGGGAGAAGGAGTCGATTATCAGGATGAAGTGTTTCACGATGCACCCGTTCAAAATTATAACATCGGCGTTGCAGGGGGTAACGAAGGTATTCGTTATTCGGTGGGTGGTGGCTATTTCGGTCAGGATGGGATCATCAGGAACAGTGACTTCAACAGAGCCTCCTTCCGTTCCAATCTCGACATTAAGATTACTCCCGCTCTGACGGTCACCACAAATATCACAGCCAGTCACAGCTGGGCAAATGGAATGCCTTCAGAAGGAGATGGGGGCGGCGGTACAGGTGGTGTTGTGCATGGCGCCATCGTGATGCCCGCTTCTGTCCCTATTTTTGATGCCGATGGGAACTATACGATGACGAATCCCACGCCCGGTAGTACACCCAGCAATAATCCCGTTGCAACGGTGAATCATTACAAGGACGAGCAGGAAATAGACCGTTTTCTGGGTTCTGTGGATGCAAGCTGGGCGATCATGAAAGATCTGACCCTGAAGGTTACTTTTGGAACGGATTTATCCACGGCCAACAGAGCCTTTTACTGGCCCAAAGAGACACATCGGGGGAGTTCCAAAAATGGAGAAGCATATCAAAGGTACCGCAAAGATGTATCTTATTTGAATGAGAACATCTTAACTTATAATAAACAGTTTGGCAAACATGCCATCAATGCTGTGGGAGGCTATACCTGGCAGGTATTCCATTACAAGTATTTCGAGGCCTCTTCCACCAACTATTCGTCAGACCTCTATTTTGCCAACAACCTGGGTGCAGGAACTACCTACGGGCAACCGGGATCAAGTAGATCGCAAAGTCAGCTGGCGTCCTATTTAGGCAGGGTAAATTATATTTACAATGACCGTTATCTGTTTACATTGACAGCACGTGCCGACGGGAGTTCCAAGTTTGGAACCAATAATAAATGGTCTTTCTTTCCCTCTTTTGCCCTGGCATGGAGAGCCTCTGAAGAAGAATTTCTGAAAAGCGTGGACTGGCTCTCCAATCTCAAAATCAGAATGAGTTATGGTAAGACAGGTAACCAGAACATCGACAATTACAAATCATTGGCCATGCTGGGAACCATGAATTATCCGCTGGGAGGAACATTGAACTCCGGTGTGGGACCAAACAATATTCCCAATCCTGATTTGAAATGGGAAACTACGGCTACCACCGATGCCGGATTGGATATTGGATTATTCAATAACAGGGTATCGCTGGTTGTGGATTACTATTACAAAAAAACCACCGACCTGTTGTGGAACATCAGTACACCAAGCTCCGTTGGATTCAGCTCGATTTTCAAGAATATCGGCAGCCTGGAAAATAAAGGTGTGGAAGTCTCTTTGGGAGCGGATGTTTTCACCGGAGAATTCAAATGGAACACCCAGATGAACTGGTCAAGAAACCGGAATAAGGTGTTGGAAATACCCGGTTATACACCCAATACGCAAGGACAATTGTCGGGTCACCTAAAAGTAAATGGTAGCTGGCTTGAACCGGGACTGCCGGTCGGAGTATGGAACCTGTTGAAATACGATGGCGTATTTCAGGATCAGGCACAGCTGACAGCAGGCCCTCGTTCTACGGCCAACAAGGATCAGTTGGGAGATGCACGTTTCATTGATAAAAGTGGAGATGGAAAAATCAATTATACCGACGACCGAATGATTGTGGGCGACCCAAATCCCGATTTTATCTATGGATGGACCAACAACTTCTCGTTTAAAGGATTTGATTTTTCTGTCTATTTACAGGGATCCCATGGTAACGACATCATCAATATTCAACGTGCAGAAACAAATATATCGGGTCCTTGGGGAAATCAACGCAGGGAGATACTGAATCGCTGGACACCGACCAACACAAACACAAATATTCCGAGAGCACGTGTGACTGTGGACCCGTTGTTGCTGCAATCGGACTGGTTGATTGAAGATGGAAGTTATATGCGGGTAAAAACGATGACACTGGGTTATACATTCACGAATTTCCGGTTTATTAATTCACTGCGCCTGTATGTGACCGGTCAAAACTTGTTTACCATTACCGATTATAGTGGCTTTGATCCGGAAGTGAATTCCCAGGGAAACAGCAATCTTCAACTGGGTGTGGATTACAATGCATATCCGTCTGCCAGGGCGGTGCTGTTTGGTTTGAATGTATCATTCTGATTTAAGAATTAATTAAGTATGTTTATTATGAAAGTTAAACAAACAATATTTGCTCTGACGGTAGCACTGTTATTTCTAAATGGTTGTCATGACAGTTTTTTGGAGGAGAAGGTTTACAGCAATATCACACCGGCCAATTTTTACAAAACCGAAGCAGATGCCAAAGCTGCATTGATTTCGGTATACAATAGTCTACGTAGTAGCAGTTCTTTTCAGCGGCAGATCATACTGGCAGCTGAATATCCGGGAGAAGCAACGTGGAATAATAATTCCGGTGAAGCCTGGCGTACAGAAATGGATCAATTTACCTGGACAACCAGTTCAACCGGTTTTTATCAGATATGGTCTCAACTGTATGTGACCATAAACCGGGCAAATACCGTGCTCTCTTATCTGCAAAATACAGAGTTCAAGAATCCCGGTGCAAAGGAGAAGACAATTGGGNNATCCGTTTCTTTGAAAATGTGCCCCTCAAAACGGAGGAAAATATGAGTGAAATAGAGAGTTCGAATGAAGGAACAAGCGAAGCGGTATGGACACTTATTTTTGATGATTTTGCCTATGGAAAAGAACATTTGAACCCCAAAAATAGCGGTGCAGATGTAGGAAGAGTCACTGCAGGCGCTGCCCAAACGATGTTGGCTAAAGCCTATTTATCCTATGCAGGCAAACCCTGGAATAAATCGGAATATTGGAGTAAAGCCGCACAAGAGGCTAAATCGGCCATCGATAACAGCGCGTATGGATACAATCTGGAAGAGGATTATGAACGGGTCTTTTTATTGGCCAACGAACATGGTCCCGAATATATTTATAGTGTGGAGTATGAGAGTTTTATGGGACAAGGCTGGGACTGGCCTACTTTTACGGGTATCAGAAGCGGTGATCAGATCAAGATGGACGGCTGGTCGTCTTTAACTGTAGAAACGGATTTTTTCAATAGTATGTCCACAACGGATAAACGCAGAAGTAAAACTTTTGTCTTGTCTTATCAGGGGATAAACAATCCCGATAGAACTTACACTTATCCGGGCAACATATCAATTCCCCATTATAATAAATATATTGATAGAACAGATGTTGGAACAGGTACCGCCGATTATGCCCTGAATCATTATATCACGAGATTTTCGGATTTGTTATTAATGCATTCGGAGGCTGAGAACGAAACAAACGGACCCAGTGCAAATGCTTTGTATGGTATTAACAGGGTAAGAACCCGGGCAGGGCTTCCTCTTTTACAGGCATCGGATCATACAAAGGAAACACTGCGCGAAGCCATTTTTCAGGAAAGGTTGTGGGAGTTATGCCAGGAGGGGCACGTGTGGTTTGATATGAAAAGAATGAATCTGATGACGAAGCGCATCAAGAAATATAATGTCGAAGAGAAGCATTATGTTTTTCCTATTCCCCAGAATGAATTGGATGCTAACCCTAATTTGGTACAAAACAGTTTATATAAATAAATTATGGCTATATTTAGGCCACAGATAAAATCGATCATTTATCTGTGGCCTAAACTTTTATCTATTTTCCTGATATGAAACGAATTACTTTACTTTTAGCGAGCTTGTTGTTCCTTACTTCTTATGCACAGGAAACGGAATCTATGTATCTTTCCGGCAGGGGAAGTGACCAGACTGTCTTGTGGGATTTCTTCTGTACCGCTGGACAAAAAAGTGGTGAATGGACCAAAATTCCTGTTCCCTCAAACTGGGAGTTCGAAGGTTTTGGGCAGTTCACCTATGGACATGATCAGGAACGGCTCAATGAGACAGGATTATACCGTCATCAGTTTGTGGTGCCCGAAACATGGAAGGGTAAAACAATTCATATTGTGTTTGAGGGTGTCATGACCGATACCGAGGTGAAGATCAACGGACGCAGTGCGGGAGAAATGCACCAGGGCGGGTTTTATTGTTTTGAATACGACATCACCAAATTGTTAAAGTTTGGACAGAATAACCTCCTTGAAGTCACGGTACACAAATCCTCCTCGAATGAATCGGTAGAAAATGCCGAACGGGAGGCGGATTTCTGGGTCTATGGGGGTATCTATCGTCCGGTATGGCTCGAGGCGCTCCCCGGGGAACACATCGACCGGGTGGCCATCGATGCACAGTCCGATGGGAATTTTATGATGGATGTCTTCCTGGGGGGTAATACTGCAAATGCAAAGGTGACTGCCCGGGTAAAGACGCTGGATGGTCGGTTATTTGGGGATCCACTTACTGCTGACGCAAACAAAACCGGTGTTACCCGTTTGTCGGGAAAGTTCGACAATCCCAGGTTGTGGTCTTCCGAATTTCCCGAAAGATATCAGGTGGAGGTTTTGTTGACCAAAAACGGGAAGAATATCCACACGGTGACCGAAAAGTTTGGTTTTCGCACGGTAGAGTTGCGCCCGGGAGATGGTTTCTATGTCAACGGTACCAAAATAAAATTTAAAGGGGTCAACAGACACACGCACTGGCCCACCACCGGCAGGGCCACAAACTATTCCATCAGTTTGATGGACGCATTGCTGATCAAGGAGATGAATATGAATGCTGTCAGAATGTCGCATTATCCTCCCGACCGTCATTTTCTGAATGTATGCGATTCGTTGGGACTCTATGTCATTGATGAACTCACCGGCTGGCAATCTGCCTATGACACCGAAGCGGGCAAAAAGCTGGTGCGGGAATTGGTTGTCCGGGATGTAAATCACCCGAGCGTGGTCATGTGGACGAATGGCAACGAAGGGGGATTCAACTTCGACCTGCTGCCTGAATATCCCCGTTACGACATTCAGAAACGGCATGTTTTCCACCCCTGGCTCGAGGAAGCGACTACAAACACCCATCATTATCCGGCGTATGGAGTGGGGACGCATTTCCTGTTCAACGGAAATAAATTGTTCTTTCCCACGGAATTTATGCATGGATTGTACGACGGCGGACATGGAGCAGGACTCGACGATTTTTGGAATCTGATGCAATCCAATCCCTTGAGTGTGGGCGGTTTCTTGTGGGATCTGGTAGATCAGGGCGTGGTGCGCAACGATAGGAACAACGAGATGGATACCGATGGAAATCACGCTGCAGACGGTATTGTGGGCCCTTACCGTGAAAAAGAGGGCAGCTTTTATACCATCAAGGAGATTTGGTCGCCCNNACCTGAATCAATGTAACTTTACGGCAAAATGGGTTCGGCTCGATTTTCTCTCCGGTGCAAAGGAAGAATTGAATGCCAATGTTACCGTACCCGATATCAAACCGGGCTTCAATGGATGGATCAAGGTAGATGTGCCGGAAAATATGACCTACT
>DFYK01000042.1 GCA_002383605.1 Proteiniphilum sp. UBA4084
GATGCATTCGGAGAGATTGTAGAAATTACCGGGACAAAAGAACTGGATCTGTACAGGGATCCCAATGCCATGAACGCGAAGGGGCAGCTCAGAATAGTAGAAATAGATATTTATGAAAAGGCTGACAGTGCGAAAGAGAAGAAGATTACCGTGCATACGATTGGCGACTCCACCATGGCACCCAAAGATACCGTAGGGAACCCCGAAAGAGGCTGGGCAATGGCTCTGCCACTATATTTAGACAGTGAGAAGGTGAAAGTGGAGAACTATGCCAGAAATGGCCGGAGTACCAAGAGTTTTATCGATGAGGGTCGGTGGCAAACAGTGATGGACAACATGAAACCGGGTGATTACCTTTTTATCCAGTTTGGTCACAACGACGAGAAAATAAACAAACCGGCTGTCTATGCCGACCCGCATGGTGCTTATACCGACAATCTGACTCGTTTTGTGAATGGTGCCAGAAGCAAAGGAGCTTTTCCGGTACTGATGACCTCCATTGTCCGGCGCAAATTCGATGAGGCAGGAAATCTCACCTACACACACGGCGAATATCCCGATGCGGTGAGGATGCTGGCCGAAAAGCTGCAGGTTCCCCTGATCGACATGGAGAAAAAAACGAGAAGCACTATTCAGGCGATGGGACCGGAGAAATCGAAATCGCTCTTCGTCTGGTTTGCACCGGGCGACTACCCCCGTTTTCCGGAAGGCAAGCAGGATGATACCCACCTCAATGGTGAGGGAGCAAAAGAGATTGCCGGACTTGCTGTGGAGGGAATAAAAGAGCTACAGCTCCCGTTAAGTTATTTTTTATCTACACCCGAAGCATCTGCATCAGAATAATCTGATCAGGACATAAAATTGAACTTTTTGTAGTAATCAATGGTCTCACTCGTCAGGATGTCGAGCTGAATATTGTTCTGTACCTTCACGGGATGTCTGTAAATCAGATACTCAATCAGTGTCCGCATGGCAAGAAATCCCTGATGTTCCGGCTCCTGACCGATCAGAAAATCGATGTACCCGTTTTTGAGTCCTTTTACGTTCGGGGCAGTCAGATCCACACAGATCAGTTTGATGTCATTGATTCCCTTTCTGGCAAAATAATCTGCCAGAATACCACCCCGTGAATTGAGCACCACCACGCCCCCAATCTGGTGATGTTCCTGAAAAAATGCACCCAGTTGTTCATCGTACTTGTCCGGTTCCATTGCCGTGAAAGGAATCCGCTCAACTTTGTTCGTGATATTGTTTTCTATCAGATAATCCTGAAACCCTTTTTTTCGCAAAATACTGGTATTGGCACTTTCATCCCCTATTCTGACCGCCTGCAACATACCGATGTCTGAATTTTTTGGAATGATGGAAGTAATCAACTTCGCCACCAGATACCCACAAATGTAGTGGTCGGAGGTAAAATAGGCCAGCGGAGAAGTATTTTCCACCATCGAATCGACCAGTATATAGGGAATCTCTTTTTCGTCGAGCTGCCTGGACAAACGAGCAGTCTCTTCCTTGAAGGTGGTGCCAATAATCACAGCATCGGCATCGATCTGAGCGATCTTATCATACACCTCTCTGCAGGAATAAATATCGTATTGATTGTAGGTTTGGATCACACATTTGATGCGAATATTTTCATACTCTTCCAATGCATGTTGAATGCCGGAATGAATGCTCTCCCAGTACTCCCCTTCCATCACATTGGGCGTAGTGATCACCACCTTGTATTTTCGTTTAAGGGAGAGACCTGTAATGTGTATATTCGGCCTGTAATTTACCTTTTTCAACACCTCCTCCACCGCGATCCGGGCAGGTTCAGAGACATTTCCACGATTATGAAGAATCCGGTCGACTGTACCGGGAGATACCCCCGCCAACTCGGCAATATCCTTGATGCGAATTTTCCCTTGCATAATCCGGTAATTAATACGGTTCTCCTTTTCAGGATAAATAATTAAACTGGTTGTAATAATCGATAATTTCCTTTGTCAGAATATCGAGCTGTACATAGTTCTGCACCTTGACAGGCCTTCTGTAAACCAGATATTCAATCAGGGTCTTCATGGCAAGAAACCCCTGATGTTCCGGCTCCTGTCCGATCAGGAAATCGATATACCCGCTTTTTAATCCCCTGATGTTGGAAACCGTGAGATCAACACCAATCAGACGGATGTTGTTGATCCCGATCCGGGCGAAGCAATCGGCAAGCAACCCTCCGCGGGAATTGAAGAACACCACCCCACCCATGTGGGGTTGATCCTTAAAAAAAGAGGCCATCCAGGCATCGTTCTTCTCTGGTTCCATCGTTGTATAGGGTATTCTTAACACTTTGTTGTTAACCTTGTTTTGAGCAAGGTAATCGTTAAAGCCACTCTGTCGCAACGTACTGGTATTTGCACTTTCATCACCGATTTTTACCGCGTGAGAAATGCCAATGTCACTGCCTTCGGGAATGATGGCAGTAATCAGCTTGGCCATCAGATAACCACACCGGTAGTGATCGGAAGTAAAGAATGCAAGGGGAGATGCGTTCTCCATGGTAGAATCCACGAAAATATAGGGTATACCCTTTTCTTCGAGCTTTTGGGTGAGCCGAAGTGTCTCCTCTTTAAAAGTCAAACCTATAATCACACCATCGGCATCGATCTGCAAGATCCGGTCATAGACCTCCCTGCAGGAATAGACATCAAATTCGTTATAAGTATGTACCAAACATTTGATACGGATATTTTTATATTCCTCGAGTGCATGCTCAATGCCGGAATGGATACTTTCCCAATACTCACCCGCCGCTACATTGGGGGTGGTAATAACCACCTTGTATTTACGTTTTAACGATAATCCGGTAATATGGATATTCGGCTTGTAGTTCACTTTTTTTAAAACATCCTCCACGGCTGTCCGGGCAGTCTCCGACACATTTCCCCTGTTGTGTAGTATCCGATCGACTGTTCCGGGTGAAACTCCCGCCATCTCCGCGATATCTTTGATGCGAACCTTTTGTTGCATTCCGTAAACGTTATAGATTTTGATTCGTAGTCTGTCATGCAAAGTAACAATTATTTTTTCTATTTCCACAATATTATTATTTCAGCTATATTTGCTTTTATTATTAAAATGATACACCCGTTAATAAGCATCATGAAATCATTCGCTTCATTTCTCATTCTATTCCTGATGGCCCTGCAGGCAGTTTCCCAGGATGCAGACAAATATTTCCCGGCAGATCAGCTCACTTCGGTGGGTGCCTATTACTATCCAGAGCACTGGGATGAGTCGCAATGGGACAGAGATTTACAGAAAATGGCGGAAATGGGATTCGAGTTTACCCACTTTGCAGAGTTTGCCTGGGCACAACTGGAACCAGAAGAGGGAGTCTACCGGTTCGAATGGCTGGACAGAGCGATTGCGCTGGCAGCAAAGCACAATCTGAAGGTGATCTTGTGTACATCCACAGCTACACCTCCGGTCTGGCTGGTTCGCAAACATCCCGATATTCTGATCACCCGGGAAGATGGCACCCGTTATGACCATGGTTCCCGTCAGCATGCCTCCTTTTCGAATGAGTTTTATCGATCCTACGCCTTAAAAATGATTGAAGAACTGGCCAAACGTTACGGAAACGATGCACGGGTCGTGGGCTGGCAGCTCGACAATGAACCCCACTCCACAGTGGATTATGGCGAGGAAGCCCAAAAACGGTTCCGTCGGTGGCTAAAAGATAAATACAATACCATTGATGCTTTAAACAAGGCCTGGGGTACCAATTTCTGGAGTGGTACCTACAGCGATTTTTCGGAAATCAATCTGCCGAAACATACACAGTGGGGCATGAACCTCTATCAGCGACTCGACCACAGTCGTTTCTGCGATGATGAGACAGCCACATTTCTGGATGAACAGGCACGGGTCATCCGCAGTCATACCGGCCGTAATCAGTGGATCACCACCAACTTCATTCCCATGTATGACGCCCGCTTTATTGGTGCGGGTAAAGAGCTCGATTTTATCACCTACACCCGTTATATGGTATATGGTGAACACGAAGGAATCGGAAAGAAAGGATACCGGGTGGGTGAATATTCCCGCATTGCCATGGCAAACGACTACTTCAGACCACTCTCACCGATGTATGGTGTGATGGAGCTGCAGCCGGGACAGGTGAACTGGGGTACCATCAACTCACAACCGCTTCCCGGCGCCGTGCGCCTATGGCTATGGCATGTCTTTGCCGGTGGCAGCAGGTTTACCTGTACCTACCGGTTCCGTGCTCCCATATATGGGTATGAACAGTATCATTACGGCATTGTGGGCACCGATGGGGTAACCCCTACCCGGGGAGGAATGGAGTTTCAACAATTTATCGATGAAATAAATCTGTTGCGCCAACATGCAGCACCGGGAAAAGTGCCGGCAGCCTACCGTGAGAGGAAAACCGCCATCCTCTACGACCCGGACAATACCGTGGCCATCAACCAGAATAAACAAACTACCCTCTGGGATACCGAACAGCATGTGCTGAAATATTATAAGGTACTCAAATCATTCGGAGCACCGGTAGATTTTATCCGGGAAAAGATGGATTTCTCAGATTATCCGCTTATCGTTCTGCCTGCATACCAGCAGATGAGCCTGGAATTGGTGGATAAATTGACCCGATATGTTGAAAATGGAGGTAACCTGGTCATGTCGTGTCGCACAGCACATCAGAATGAAATGGGTCATCTCTGGGAAGCAAGGCATGCCGAACCTATCTATGGACTAATCGGTGGTGAAATTGAGTTCTATGATCTGCTCCGTGCCCATGCAGCCGATACGGTATTGATGGATGGGAAGCCTTATGCCTGGAGCAGCTGGGGAGATGTGTTGAAGCCTTCTGCCGACACCGAGAGCTGGGCAACATACAGCGGCGACTTCTATGCCGGAAAGACAGCCGTGAGCTTTCATCAGCATAAAAAAGGAAGCGTCACCTATGTGGGAGCCGACAGCCATGGGGGTGATCTGGAATCAGTTGTGCTCTCCAAAGTATTTAGCCGGCTGAACATTCCCGTGGAGAACTATCCACCGGGAATCCTGGTAGAATACCGTGACGGACTGGGTATAGCCGTGAACTACAGGGATACAGCATTTAAGATGGAACTACCTGCTGATGCGGAAATTCTGATTGGAAATAAAGTAATCCCCACCGCCGGCGTGCTGATTTGGAAAAGCGACAAAAAGTAAATTAGAAATTCAGCAATTTAGTGTGTGTACTATTTATGCATGCTGTGGACGTCCACAAGAAAAGATAATAAAACAAACCAAAATTTACAGGAATGAACAACAAGTTATTTTTCATCGTGATTTTTATCGGGCTTATGATCATACCCGGCTGCAAAGCAAAATATGAATACCTTTTTAAGAATCCGGATCTCCCTATTGACGAACGGATAGAGAATCTTCTCAGCCTGTTAACCCTAGAGGAAAAGGCGGGAATGATGGTTAATTCATCCGAGGCTGTCCCCCGTCTGGGTATTCCGGCATACGACTGGTGGAATGAAGCACTCCATGGAGTAGGACGAGCAGGACTGGCCACAGTGTATCCACAGGCAATCGGCATGGCAGCCACATGGAATGAAACGGGTCATCTGGAAGCTTTCACCCTTATTTCCGATGAGGCCCGGGCAAAGTTTCATGAGGCAGTGCGAAACGACAACAGAGGGAGGTATTACGGACTCAGTTTCTGGACTCCCAATATCAATATTTTCCGTGACCCGCGCTGGGGAAGAGGACAGGAGACCTATGGAGAGGATCCTTTCCTCACAGCACGATTGGGTGTGGCAGCAGTGAAAGGGTTACAGGGTGACCATCCGGATTATTTCAAGACCTATGCCTGCGCAAAGCATTTTGCTGTGCACAGCGGACCCGAATGGAACCGCCACTCCTATGATGCTTCGGTCTCAGCAAGAGATTTGAGGGAGACCTACCTGCCTGCCTTCAAAGCGCTGGTTGAGGAGGGAAATGTGCGGCAGGTAATGTGTGCCTACAATGCATTTGAGGGGGAGCCATGTTGCGGAAGCAGCAAGCTGATGCTGGAGATATTGCGCGAAGAATGGGGATATGAGGGGATGGTGGTATCTGACTGCTGGGGTATAAACGACTTCTTTCTGCCCGATAATCATGGGACCCACCCTACTCCGGAATCGGCAGCTGCCGATGCGGTGATTCATACCACCGATCTGGAGTGCGGTTCTGTCTATGATAATTTGGTGCTGGCCGTGGAACAGGAACTGATCAGTGAAGAGCAGATCAATCATTCACTGCGTCGCATTCTGCGTGGTTGGTTCGAACTGGGGATGCTCGATCCGGTGGAAAGAGTGCCCTGGAGTAAGATTCCTCTCTCTGTGGTGGACTCACCGGAACACAGAGAGAATGCGCTGAAAGTAGCCCGAGAATCAATGACACTGCTTAAAAACAAAGACAATGTGTTGCCGTTAAGCAAAGAGATAAAAAGCATCGCGGTCATTGGTCCGAATGCGGCAGACAGCGTGATGCTCTGGGGCAATTATAACGGTACTCCCTCCGCTACCGTAACCATACTCGATGGCATCCGGGCTAAACTTCCCGATACCGAGATCATTTACGATCATGGATGCGACCTGGTTGATCCGTGGGTGAGGACCTCACTCTACGATCACTTCACCAACAGGCAGGAAAATAGTCAGGGGCTCTACGTAGAATTTTTCAACAACAACCAGTTTGAAGGAAATCCGGTCGCTACAAAAATAAACAGCGAGGGAATCCGCTACAACAACTCCGGCGGCACAGCACTTGCACAGGGCGTAAACATGGAAAATACCTCCACACGCATAAGCGGCATCTTTACCGCGCCCTATACGGGAGAGGTCGTCATGTCGGCTCGTACTTCGGACAAATACTCATTATATCTTAACAACAAGGAGGTCATGTCTCAGAGTGGTCATGAGGCTTCTGTCCCCTCCGAATATAAGTTCCATGTGACAAAGGGGGGAAAATACAATGTCATGCTCACGCATACACAAACGGGACGTCGTGTACAGATCGATTTCTCCATATTCCGCAAGGAAGAGGCCCGTTTTGACGCACTGACAGAACGAATCAAAGGGACGGATGCCATTATTTATGTAGGAGGACTCTCACCCCGTCTGGAAGGTGAAGAGATGCCAGTGAGTGCCGAAGGTTTCAAAGGAGGCGACAGGGAGAGATTGGAACTTCCCGACGTGCAGCGTCGTATCCTGGCCGACCTGAAAAGCACCGGCAAGCCGGTCGTTTTTGTCCTTTGTTCCGGCAGTTCACTTGCCCTGGAGCAGGATGAACCGCATTACGATGCACTACTTGCAGCATGGTACGGCGGTCAGTCGGCAGGTACAGCTGTGGCAGATGTGCTTTTTGGAGATTACAATCCGGCGGGGCGTCTTCCGGTCACTTTCTACAAATCGACAGAGCAGCTCGATAACGCGTTGAAAAAAGCAGAGAACCCGGATCATCAGGGGTTTCAGAACTACAATATGGAGGGACGCACCTATCGTTACATGAAGGAGGAGCCACTTTATCCATTCGGGCATGGTTTAAGTTACGCCACATTCAGCTATGGAGAGGCACAACTCTCGTCGCAAAATATCCATGCAGCCGACGGGATGAAAATAAGCATTCCTGTCACAAACAGTTCCTCCCGCGATGGAGATGAGGTCGTTCAGCTTTATGTGAAAAGAAATAATGACCCCGAAGCACCGCTCAAATCGTTGCGCGCATTCCGGCGTATAACGATCAAGGCAGGCGAGACAAAAGAGGTGGAACTCACTGTTCATCCCGATGCTTTTGCATTTTATGATGATCGTACCGACGGACTCATACCCAAAGAAGGGAGTTACACCCTCCTGTATGGCGGGACTTCGGCTGAGCGAGGTTTAAAAAGTGTGGATATCATGGTAGAATGATCGAAAAGGAAGATGCGTACTCCATAAAAATAGAATAATCCTCCTCTGCGGGGGAAAAATTGGGGTACTTTTACGTTTTTCAAACGAAGCTTTCCGTAGTTGCTTAAATTAAAAACAAGATGATGAAATATGCGATTTTAATCCTTCTTTTTTTACCCTCTGTTTTAATGGCTCAACAGGCCAATGTAAATCTCGAGTATAATCCACTTCCGCCGGGAGCCATCATTACCGCACTGGGAAAAGAAAACAAGCCCATTCCCTTTTCCAGGGGGGAAGATGGCATCTGGACGCTGACCATCGGGCCTCTCAGTCCCCATTCCGTGGTCGAGGATGGCGGCACGGGTGCTTATCCTGCCATCATGTACACCGATAGTTCGTTACCCACGCACACCATTTTCAGGCCGGCAGACCTGAGCGTATTCAGCAATGATCGGAAGCTGCCGGTTATCGCATGGGGAAATGGAGCCTGTGCCAATTCTCCCTGGGAACATGTTAATTTTCTGTCGGAAGTGGCATCGCATGGTTTTCTCACTATCGCCATCGGTCCCATGCCACAGGAGGGTGAAAGAGGGATGGGAAGGTCTGATGCTTCGCAGCTGCTGGATGCCATCGATTGGGCAATTGAACAAAATAACAATGAAGACAGTCCCTTCTACCAAAAGATTGATACCTCCAGGATTGCCGTCAGTGGCATGTCGTGTGGCGGCCTGCAGACGCTTGAAGTGGCGCCCGATCCACGTATTACAACCGCGATAGTCTGCAACAGTGGCATACTGGGTAACCCGGGAAGCGGCATGCCCGGTATGCCCCGGTTAACCAAGGAGACCCTCACCAAACTGCATAGTCCGGTCTTGTACCTGCTGGGTGGCGAATCAGATATTGCCTATCAAAATGGAATGGATGATTACGAAAGAATTAACCATATTCCTGTTTTCGTGGCCAACATGGATGTCGGTCATGGTGGCACCTACAGTCAACCCCATGGCGGTGAATTTGCGAGAGTAGCTACTGCCTGGTATAAATGGCAATTGAAGGGCGATGCGGAAGCCGGTAAAATGTTCACCGGAAAGACTCCTCTGTTATCCACATCTGCACACTGGATATTGGACAAAAAAAATCTGCCCTGATCTGGAAATAGCAGTCAGCCGGTAGTGAAGCGCGGATACTTTTTGGTCGCAGTTGCTATGAACTTACTAATTATTATCATTATAAATTTTCAACCAGTATGAAGAATCTATTCAGCCTTTTGTTATTATTTGTTTTCACCTCCGGGTTGTGTGCCCAGGTAGGACACACAGTGCCCGCAGGAACTGTTCCAAATGAACACAATATCGTAGGAGCCGAATATCCGAGAGTCGGAGAAGATGGGCGTACCTATTTCAGGGTCTATGCACCCGATGCCCAGAAAGTGGAAATCAGTTTCCGGGGAGAGATGAAAAAAGGAGAAGATGGCTTTTGGACACTTGCCAGTGAGGGGCCGGAGGTAATTGGCTTCCACTATTATCAGATAATCATTGATGGAGTCAGTGTAGCTGATCCCAACGGTAAACCCTTTTTTGGCATGGGGAAGTGGGTGAGTGGAATTGAGATACCTGAAAAAGATGGTGCTTATTACAAGCCTAAGGAGGATGTAGCCAAAGGGTCGGTTCGCGAGGAATGGTATTATTCTGCCATTCGCAACGAATGGCGTCGGTCACTGGTGTACACCCCGGCAGAGTACGACCGGAAGCCCGAAAAAAAATACCCGGTTCTTTACCTGCAACATGGCATGGGAGAGAATGAAACAAGTTGGGCCAACCAGGGCAGGATGAACTTTATCATGGACAACCTGATCGCTGAAGGAAGCGCCACACCCATGATCGTGGTGATGGATAACGGCAACATTGAAAACTTCCAACCCCGACCCGGCGAGAACCCTAATGAAGCGAGAAGCAGGTTTGGGGCCGATTTTCCTTCAATCCTGCTGAACGAGATCATCCCCCATATCGAGTCGAATTACCGTGTACTGACTGATCGTGAAAACAGAGCCATGGCCGGTTTATCCTGGGGTGGACTTCAAACATTTAACATCACGTTGAACAATCTCGATAAATTTGCTTATATAGGAGGCTTTAGTGGTGCCGGACGCATCGACACCAATCAATTGGATACTGCTTATAATGGTGCATTCAAAGATCCAAAGGCATTCAACGAGAAAGTCCGGGTCTTTTTTCTGGGTATTGGATCGGAAGAACATCCCGAAAGGACAAAAAGTCTGTGCGAAAGCCTGACAAAAGCAGGTATCAACAACATCTATTATGAATCTCCCGGAACTGCACACGAATTCCTGACATGGCGCAGATGTCTGAAAGAATTTGTTCCGTTGATTTTCAAATAGAAAGTGTTTCTTGCTAAATGAGAGATTACCCATTCCCATCATCCCTGATACAATTTTAAAATGAAAAGAGTATTCCTTACAGCCATAGTTGCTGCTATGTGCTTGCTATCCTGTTTTGGGCAGAACAACCCCAGACAATGGCTCAACCTGAATTATGCCGATGATGGTCAGGTGTATCACAATCTCGATATCTACCTGCCAGAGATGGAGAAACCTGCTTATAAAGCCATTATTGTCATCTACGGCAGTGCATGGTTTGGCAATAACATGAAACAATTTGCTTTCGATGCTTATGGAAAGCAATTGCTCGAAAGCGGTTTTGCCGTGATCGCCATCAACCACAGGTCCAGTTCCGATGCGGCCTATCCTGCTCAAATCAATGATGTGAAGGCAGCCATCCGATTTGTCAGAGCAAATGCCCGTCAATATCACATTGATGCTTCGTTTATTGGCATCACCGGTTTCTCTTCGGGTGGACATCTTGCATCGCTGGCAGGTGCCACGAACGGGGTGAAAGAACAGACACTGAACAATATCACTGTAGAAATAGAAGGTGCAATAGGAAATCACACCTCCTTTAGCAGTGCCGTCAATGCAGTCGTGGATTGGTTTGGTCCCATCGACATGGCCCGCATGGATGATTGCAAAGGACCAAAAGAAGGGAATTCACCCGAGGCAGCGCTGATCAGAGGCAACCCGGCTGACAACCTCTATTTGATCGCTTTACTGAATCCGATCACCTTCCTCGACGAAAAGGATCCAAAATTTTTGGTCATTCATGGTGAAGCAGACAACGTGGTTCCCCATTGTCAAAGCGGCTTGTTTTCTAAAGCACTGAAGGAAAATGGATTGCTTGACGAATTTATTTCTGTTCCTGGAGGAGAGCACGGGCCGGTTACTTTTAACGAACAAACTTTCAAAAAAATGACGGATTTCTTTCTAAAGGAAGCGGATAAAGTCGCTCTCACCGCAGAGAGCGGCAGACCCTGGAGCAGAAACGACGAATCCGTGGCCCGTGATTCTATCCGGAGCATCGATGCCTACTTTGTTCCGGCAAGTGAATCGGTCATGCACCCCGATGAGGAAGGTTTCATCCGGCGTTGGACACTGCTTGAACCCATCGAGGTGGCTGTACGCAACAACACGGTTTTTACAGATAGTTACCTGAGAAATGCGTTTGATACCCTTTATTTTCAAAATCAGTTCACGCTTCTTCCCGGGGATGGGGATAAGGTGAAGGTTGGAGAAAAGGAACTTACCTGGCATTTCCTGGACAGCAGGAATTTCAATGTAAAGTTATTCCGGTTCGCCTACGGATTGCATAAGCCCATTTACGGCGTATTGTTTTGGGCCGTGACCATCGTTGATGCACCGGAAGAAATGCACGATGTCAGGATGTCGGTGGGATCGAACTCAGCCTCCATGTGGTGGTTGAACGGCGAAGAGGCTTTGATGCTTTCCGGAGACCGGCGCATGGTGATGGACGATGGAGTATCCCGTCGCCTGACACTCAAAAAGGGAAGAAACATCATTCGGGGAGCCGTGATCAACGGACCGGGCATGAGTGATTTCTGTCTTCGTTTCATCGACAAGCAGGGAGAACCCGTCAAAAACATCCGAATCATTGCAGCGTAACACAATCCCTTAATTGGCAAAACAGATGAACTTTAAATACAAATTGCAAGCTTCCATAGCGATACTATTATTCTTTGCCACTACAGGATCGGCACAGGTTGGTAAGTCATTTATCCATGACCCCTCCACCATCATGAAGTGTGAGGGGAAGTACTACACCTTCGGCACAGGGGGTGGAGGTTTGATATCGGAAGATGGCTGGACGTGGCACGGAGGAGCCGAGAGACCCGGAGGGGGAGCGGCACCCGACGCCATCAAGATAGGTGACCGCTACCTTGTTGTCTACGGTGCCACAGGAGGAGGACTGGGGGGCGGCCACAACGGTAAGATACTGACCATGTGGAATAAGACGCTCGATCCGGCATCACCCGATTTCAAATTCACCGAACCGATACTGGTTGCACAATCCGACGGCGTGGAAGACAACGATGCCATTGACCCTGGCTTGCTTCTGGATCCGAATGATGGACGACTGTGGTGTTCTTACGGCACCTATTTCGGATTTATCCGGCTGATTGAACTGGATCCCCTCACCGGAAAACGGGTAGAAGGGAATGTGGCGATCGATATCGCGATCGACTGCGAAGCTACCGACCTGGAATATCGCGACGGATGGTATTATCTACTGGGCACGCACGGTACCTGCTGCGACGGAGCCAATTCAACCTATAACATCGTGGTGGGCCGCTCCCGCAAGATAACCGGACCCTATCTCGACAACATGGGCAGAGAGATGTTGAAAGGTGGCGGCAAAATGGTAGTCGCAGCAAGAGATAGACTGATTGGCCCGGGTCACTTCGGTCGGCTTGTACTGGAGGAGGGCGTAGAAAAGATGTCGTGCCATTACGAGGCGGATCTGGATCAAAGTGGCCGCAGTGTATTGGGTATCCTCCCCCTGTTGTGGAAAAATGGCTGGCCTGTGGCGGGCGACAACATCAAAGAAGGTACCTATAAAATCGAATCCGAAAGAAGAGGATACAGCCTGGAGCTGGCAGTGGACTTTGTGAGAATGCCGGGCCGGATGCGCGGCTTTAACCGCAACAACGATGAACCCGTCAAACCGCTTGCCTCTCAACAACTGGAAGATGTCATGCATACATGGCCTGCAGGAAATGTGGATGTAAGAATAGGAGATTATATGGTTCGCCCGCACCAGCGATGGACCATTACAGTGGTACCCGAAGGGGGAGGTTACCCGGGTGGTCCTTATTTCAAGATTACCATCGCAGGGACTGAGCGAGCCCTGGCAGCCACCGCAGATGCTGAAGTGGTGACCGTTCCAACTTTTACAGGCGCCCCGGAACAATTATGGAGAATAGATCAGTTGACCGACGGCACCTACCGCATTATGCCGAAAATGATTCCCGATTCAGATGAGCAACTGGCTCTGGTATCTTCAGGCGACAGTACTCCCACACTGACAAAATTCGACATGCAGAGCGACAACTCCAAGTGGAACTTCAGGGAACTTCAATGAAAATAGCATATCGATTGGGCATCAATGATTGATGAAAAGGCATCTGTACAATAGACCATTACAGTTACACGAAAATGGGAGGAGATACAATCACCATCAGGGGTTGTATCTCCCTTTTATTTTAAGCATACTGCCGGAGATATCCACTTCCAGCAGCATCGGTCTCCGGGGCCCGGGGTTTTCTGCAAGCGACTGTGAGTGCAATGCCAACAGTTTCTTGCCATCAAAGGTTGTGAAGAGCATGCCGTGACCGGCATTTTCTGCCACAAGGGGTTGCTCCAGTTGCTCCCAGGCTCCCGTCAGGCGTCCCGACAGAGAATAGGCCACCCCTTGTGCATTTCTTTTTACGCCCCAGCTGGACCAAAGCATGCCCAACCTTCCCGTTTCGGTTCTGAACAAAAACGGTCCATCGGTCACGTAGCCGCGAAGTGACATGCCAAAGGTCAGTTCACCGATCGACTGCATCTCACGTGTCCAGGGGCCATCGCTGCCGGTGAAAAGAGTGGTTGCCGCCCCTATGGTGTGTGACAAATCTCCAGCAAGCCTGATATACTTGATCTCTCCGTTCTCCTGCTGCATCCAGTCGTGACTGAAAACCAGATAAGGAACGCCCTCCTCTACGTAAAAGGTGCCGTCGAGAGTGGACCATTCCTCCGGCAAATAGGGTGATTCAGACATCGGTCGGTAGGGACCTTCAGCCTTCTCAGCTACCAGAATGTGGGTACCCCTACGAAGCACATCACCACGTTCCGGTATCTTTTCGATGACGACAGCGGTATTGGTAAAGGTGACGAAACAGTAATATTTACCCTTATAGTAATGCAGTCCCGGAGCCCAGATCATGGGATCGGGTCCCATCCATGAGGTGGTGTCAATCTCCATATAACGGTAGGGGCCTTCCCAGCTGTGCAAGTCACGACTTTTCCACATGGCTCCCCCTGAACCGGTCAGGTAATAGGTTTGTGTAACCTCATCTGCCAAGATGAACGGATCGGTGACGATCAATGAATCAAATGGGATGGTATGCACTTCCTCCCAACCTGATCCTTTCACCATGATAAAGGGAGAAGGCTGATCAATGCTGTTTCCCGAGAAGCCACATCCATTCATCATAAAAAAAAGCGGCAGCAGGCAGGCAACAACAGGATACAAAAGATGCATTCGCGTTTTACAAATTATCTCCCTACAGGTCCGAATTCGTCTTTTGATCTTTTTCATGTATCTTAAAAATAAGTTTTCTCATACATACAAACATACGATCTATTTTGCCATTACAGGGAGCTGAAATTTTCTTTTTAAGAGGATTATTTAACACAATTGAAGAAAAAAACATTAAAAAAAATAAGAATCCATTCAAAGCAAAATTTGTGTCCAATATTGAAAAAAAAATCCTCCTCATCATAAAGTTGTTTCTTTACATTTGTGCTCCTTATTTTTTTTAAAACCATAGAAACACAGTTTGTAAGAGTTGAAGAATTATCCTATATTTGCTCGTAAAATAAAACATAACCGTCAATGAGATACCGGTTTTCTTTTTGTTTTTCTCTCCTGATCAGCATTTTCAGAGTTGTAGTGCTTCCAGCGCAAAACAACCCCACCGGATATAACTACTCTTATCTTACCATTAATGAAGGATTGTGTGACAACTTCATCCGGGCAATTCACAAGGATCAGCTTGGATTTGTCTGGATCGGCACCTCCAACGGACTGGATCGATACGATGGGTATGAACTGAAACACTACTCAGCAAGTGCTAAACAACCGAACCGATTTATAGAAAGTAACTACATCTACGACATCACGGAAGATGCATCTCTGCATCTTTGGGTGGCATCGGATGCAGGTCTCACGCGCATAGACCTGCAACATGAAGATATCTCCTCGTTAAAGGAATACAAAGGAGCACATCACGAAATCCTCGCCACACCTGTGCAATCAATCCTTGTGGATGAAAGCCAAAATCTCTGGATCGGAAAAAGCGACGGACTTGCTTATATCGTCCTGAACAAAGAAAGGGATATTGAAGAAATCAGAATCCTGAAAAAAGATGTGGACATCCGAAAGATCATCCGGCATAGCAATGAAATTTGGGCAGGAGGAAAGGATCAGTTGCTTCGTTATGGCAGCACCAATCCGCTCCCCGGCATGCCCCCCTGGCGCACCATCACGATGGGCAACAGTCTGAAGTCCATCATGGAAACCACCATCCTCTTCGACCTGGTAGAGCCGCTCTACGAGCCCTCGCAGGAGTACCGCTACGGCAGGGGTACCTGGAGTTGGATCGTCTGGCAGGACCAGGGCATTCTCTCCGATGCCAATGACCACGGACTGATGATCATATTCCACGGCAGCACACATAACAGTAATTAATATCATACATC
>DFYK01000051.1:0-1697 GCA_002383605.1 Proteiniphilum sp. UBA4084
TTCCATTTTTTAATTTCTTTAGAAAGTTCATTTTCACTGGCACGACTTGGTAAAAAATGTGTATATTTGTGGGCTCAATAAGAAACACTTTTTTCATGATCATGCGATGGGTTCGTATGCGTATGGGTCATTGTAAAAAGTGCATGAAAAAATACCCGAAAAGAAACAAACAAAACGAATAACAATGGCTTTTAACATTATTGTGTTGGCTAAGCAGGTTCCCGATACACGCAACGTTGGGAAGGATGCGATGAAAGCCGACGGAACCGTGAACAGGGCAGCGCTGCCTGCTATTTTTAACCCCGAAGACCTGAATGCGATGGAACAGGCACTGGACATCAAGGAACGCTTTCCAGGTTCACGGATTACCGTGTTGACCATGGGCCCCGGAAGGGCTGCCGACATTTTGCGCGAAGGATTATTCCGTGGGACGGATGATGGTGTATTGCTGACCGACAGGGCTTTTGCCGGTGCTGATACCCTGGCTANNCTATTGATGGTGATACAGCACAGGTGGGTCCCCAGGTGGCCGAGAAGCTGGGTATCCCACAAATTACCTATGCAGAAAATATAGAAGAAATAAACAAGGAGAAAATCAAGGTCAAACGTCGTCTCGATAACGGGGTGGAAGTCGTGGAGTGCCCGTTACCTGCACTGATTACCGTGAATGGATCTGCCCGTACCTGCCGGCCGCGCAATGCGAAGTTGCTGCAAAGGTATAAACATGCCAAGACCGTGACTGAACGGCAAGTTCAAAATCTCGACTACATCGATATNNGATGTGGAAGCCGATCCGGTACAATGCGGTCTCTCCGGTTCTCCCACCAAAGTAAAAAAGATTGAGAACGTGGTCTTTCAGGCAAAAGAAAGCAAACGTCTGACCGACAATGATGCCGAGATTGATGAACTGATGAGAGAGCTGATAGAAAATCACACGATTGGATAATACGAGGAATCAAACAATATGAACAATTTATTTGTATATCTTGAAATTGAAGAGGGCACGGTAGCCGAGGTAAGCCTGGAACTGCTAACCAAGGGACGCTCACTGGCCAACCAGCTTAACTGCAAAATGGAAGCCATTGCTGCCGGCGCAAACCTCGACGGAATAGCCCAGCAGGTTTTCCCTTACGGCGTGGATGTGTTGCACATCTTCCATGACGAACGTTTGTCGCCCTATATGACCTTGCCGCACACCTCCATCCTGGTGGAGCTGTTTAAAAAAGAACAACCGCAGATCTGCCTGATGGGTGCNNATCACGAAGAAAAGAAAGCGGGCAAGATTTATAAGGATCTGCTCTACCAGATACGTCCGGCATTTGGTGGCAACATTGTGGCCTGGATCATCAATCCCGACCACCGTCCGCAGATGGCCACCGTGCGCGAGGGAGTGATGAAAAAAGAGATTNNNTCGATCCCTACTATAAAGGAGAGACAGTGGAGCACACAGTGAGTGATTATGTGAAGGAGGAAGATTTCGTCATCTCCATCATTGATCGTCATATTGAAAAGTCGAAGGTAAATATCAAAAACTCACCCATCATCGTATCGGGGGGATATGGAGTTGGTTCGAAGGAAAATTTCCAGCTTCTCTATCAGCTTGCCGATGTGCTCGGTGCTGAGGTTGGCGCTTCCCGCGCAGCGGTGGATGCCGGTTTTACGGAACACGAACGTCAGGTGGGGCAAACGGGTGTTAC
>DFYK01000051.1:1833-4762 GCA_002383605.1 Proteiniphilum sp. UBA4084
AGCTTTCAGCTATAGCAGTCAGCCGAAAACTATTTTAAAACAAATTCAACAAACAGAGAAACATGGCAAACTTTTATACCGATACACCCCAGTTCAGACATTACCTTCAGCATCCGCTGATGAAACGAATTGTGGATTTAAAAGAACGGAATTACGCCGATAGAGAGATATACGACTACGCACCCATCGATTTTGAAGACGCAATGGACAGTTACGACAGGGTGCTGGAAGTGGTGGGTGAAATCTGTGGCGACATCATTGACCCCAATGCCGAGGAGGTGGATCACAATGGTCCTACCGTGGCCAATGGCCGGGTAACCTATGCGCCAAACACACAGGAAAATCTCGATGTGCTCAACAGGGCAGAGCTGATGGGAATGCGGTTTTCCCGCAAGTATGGGGGGCTCAACTTCCCAATGGTTCCCTACATGATCAGCGCCGATATTGTGAGCCGTGCTGATGCCAGCTTCCAGAATATCTGGATGTTGCAGGACTGCGGTGAAACCATCTACGAGTTTGGCGATGAGACGCAAAGAAACAACTATATACCCAGGGTGGTGAAGGGAGAGACCATGTCGATGGATCTCACTGAACCCGATGCCGGATCCGATCTTCAGGCAGTGATGCTGAAAGCTACTTATAATGAGCAGGAAAATCAGTGGTACCTGAACGGCGTGAAACGGTTCATTACCAATGGTGATGCCGAAATTCATCTGGTGCTGGCCCGCTCGGAAGAGGGAACCAAGGATGCCCGCGGACTCTCCATGTTTGTCTATGACAAGCGCAGTGGTGGCGTGAATGTGCGTCGCATTGAAAACAAGATGGGTATCAAGGGAGCACCCACCTGTGAGCTGGTCTTCAAGAATGCCAAAGCAGAACTGGTAGGCAGTCGCCGGATGGGGCTGATCAAATATGTGATGTCGTTGATGAACGGTGCCCGCCTGGGTATCATGGCCCAATCGGTAGGTATCTCCGAAGCGGCTACCCGCGAGGCTTATAATTACGCTGTGGAACGTCGTCAGTTTGGCAAGGCCATCATCACTTTTCCTGCAGTGTATGAGATGCTGGCCAACATGCGGGCCAAGACCGATGCATCGCGCAGCGTACTGTATGAAACATGCCGTTTTGTGGATATGTACAAGACGCTGGAAGATATTGGCCGGGAAAGAAAACTGACTCCCGAGGAGAAGGAGGAGATGAAGTATTATTCGCGTCTGGCCGACGCCTTCACGCCGCTGGGCAAAGGGATGAGCAGCGAGTATGCCAACCAGAATGCCTACGATGCCATCCAGATACATGGCGGCTCAGGCTACATGAAGGATTATAAGTGCGAGCGCCTTTATCGGGATGCCCGCATCACCAATATCTATGAAGGTACCACGCAGCTGCAGGTGGTGGCTGCCATCCGTCACGTGACCACAGGTACCTATCTGCAACGAATAGGTGAATATGCTGCAATGCCNNACCCAAAGATGAAGAATATCTCGATTTTCATGCCCGCAGACTGGTGGAGAGCGCCGGACACATCATCGCCGGTTATCTGCTGTTACTCGATGCCAACAAGAATCAGGAACTGTTTCGTCGCAGCGCCGAGGTGTATGTTCATTACGGCCGGAATGAAGTAGTGAAAAACTACAATTTCGTCACCCAGTCGCGGATTGATGATCTGGCTTATTACAAGCCCGATCTGACAGAGCAATAAATAAATATCTGTTTTTACATGGAAAAGGGACTGTTACAGGTCCCTTTTTATATGACATAGTAATAAACTTCTTAGAAAAATAACCATTTAGGCTTGACAGTTTACTTTTTTTTGTTTTTCTTTGTTACCGACAAATAACAAACGCTAAATTAATTGCCTATAAGTCCTCTTTACTCCACTTAATTAACATAATAATTGAAGAAGTAAAGCAATGGATACTTTCTCTGCAATGACCGATGAGGAATTGGTCATGTTGTATGCGTATGGCAATAACAATGCGTTTAATGTTCTCCTCGACCGACATAAACAGCCTCTCTACACCTATATTTTCTATACGGTACGTCACAACGGCCTTGCAGAAGATATTTTTCAGGATACCTTTATCAAGGCCATCACCACCATTAAACAGGGCAGATATACTGAAACCGGTAAATTCAAAGCGTGGCTCATGCGCATTGCGCATAATCTGATGATCGACTATTTCAGACAGAAAAAAAACGAAAACACTGTTTCCAACGATGATTACGAGCCGGACCTATGGAACAATTCATCCTTGTGCGAAGATACCATAGAGGTTGAAATGGTGCGCAGTCAGGTGCTAAGCGATGTCAAAAAGCTTGTCGGTTTTCTTCCCGATACGCAGCGTGAGGTGCTGGAGATGCGTTACTATAAGGATTTAAGTTTTAAGGAAATAGCAGATCAGACGGGNNGTCAGTATCAATACGGCTCTGGGACGTATGCGATACGCGGTCATCAACATGCGCAAGATGGCCCAGGATCACAAGATGGTGCTCACCGTGGATTAGGAAATACCCATACAAAAAAAGCCCCGGATTATCCGGGGCTTCTTGTAGGGTAGGAGTTCAAATCGTTTTGCATGGCCGGTGCGGATGTTTCTTTGCGTGCATTGCTATGTACAGGTATTTCAAATCCATAGAACTAAAAACAAACGTTTTAGGTTCATTTTAATTGCTCTACAGGGCAGATACTTCAGAATACGGATACTTCAAAAGATGTCTGAAACAGNNGTTTGAAGCTGTTAAAGCAATCCTGAGAGGTCTCAATATCATTCGGCTCGATAACATTCAATCGTTTGATATTCATTTTTCCGGACTGTGAAGCAGAATCATTTACACGAACAATTTCGTAGTTTCCAATTCCAGGCAAGCCTGCAACTGTACCACCCGAAAACGCCCGCATAGCAGTATTCAACCTTTATGAAACCTG
>DFYK01000106.1 GCA_002383605.1 Proteiniphilum sp. UBA4084
GTGGATCGACTGGTAAGAGGAGAAAATGAATGTGTTATAAATATAAATATAATTTATATTTCTTATATATAATTTCAATGAAACTTTTTCTCTGATCCATGTTTTCTTTACGAAATTATACCTTACATTTGCATAATGCATATGAAATTGTTTATCAATCGAACTGTGGACGTCCACAATTTAAGTTTTATCTAAATATTTAAAAACTATCGGCCATCAAAGAAACATAAATGTATTTAGCACTGGCCTCAATTATTCATTGTGCGTTTAATTGCAAAAACAACTTAAACAAAAGAGAAAATTAAGGAATTGTCGTGTGAATTGTTTTCAAATTTATGCTGTGTACGTACACAACCTTTTATTTTAGCGGATACAATCAGTTTAGCTAGCCCCAATTATTCCGCCATGTAAAAGAGAATATCTGAATATCAGAGAATGATCTACACATTTTATTTATTCGTAATTATTAATCTAAACAAATCAGAGAATGAAAAGAAAAATTTCAAACCCAATGCGAGGAATCTGTCTCACACTACTGAGCATGCTTTCCTTTAGCCTGTTTGCACAAAACGTGACACTCAGAGGGACTGTTGCCGATGTGGCAGGAGATCCGCTGATTGGCGTAACCGTTCAGGTGCAGGGCTCCACAACCGGCACGGTGACGGATGTGGACGGGAATTTTACCCTGTTGAATGTTTCTCCCGACGCAATGATCGAAGTATCCTACGTTGGAATGCGCCAGCAGGTGATCAGAATTAACGGCAGAACATCACTGCAGGTGGTATTGGAGGAAGACACCGAGTTGCTGGAAGAGGTTGTGGTTGTCGGCTACGGCACCATGCGACGCGAGGCTGTCACCGGATCGGTTTCCTCCATGCAGGGAAATGTACTGCGGGATGTACCCACGGGGAACGTAACGACAGCGCTACAGGGTCGTTTACCCGGCGTACAGATGCAGCAGAGCAGTTCCAAACCGGGTGCAGACATGCAGATACGCATCCGCGGTACCCGCTCACTGAATGCCGACAATGATCCGTTGGTGGTACTGGACGGCATTCCTTTTGCAGGAACACTTTCCGACATCAACCCCAATGACATCAAGAGTATCGACATTCTGAAGGACGCCTCCTCTACAGCGATCTATGGCTCCAGGGGCGCCAATGGCGTGATCATGATCACCACCTTCAAAGGAATGGCCGGACAAAAAGCCAGAATAAGTTATAATGCTTATTATGGTGCGAAGACATTGTTCAACCGCTACCCCATGATGAGCGGAGAGGAGCTGTATGAACTGCGTCATGTAGCCGGCATCTACAAGGAAGATTTGGGAGGTGGCAAAAGTCGCCCCACCATGGGCAGTGACGAAGTGGAAGGAGTAAACACCGATTGGCAGGATCTGATGTTCGAACCGGGCATGATGATGAGCCACGATATTGGTGTAACCGGAGGTACGGCAGGGGGAAGCTACACCTTTGGCGCCGGTTATTACGAAGATGAATCGTTGTTACCGGGACAGGATTACAGCCGCATCAACCTGCGAGCCAACATCGACCAAAGCATTGGCAAATATTTGAGATTCGGCCTGACCACCAACAACAACTACAACGTGACCAACGGATCAAATCTGGGGATGTACAGTACCCTGGCCACATCACCCATGATCGACCCCTATGCCGAAGATGGTACGCTAAAACCAATTGTACATTCTATCGCTGACGACTATTGGACCAACACGCGCGAACGGGTGCTGGGACTCGGTGACAGTTATGCCGACAACCGCAGGGGCTACGGCTCATACAACTCACTTTATGGAGAAGTGAAAATACCCGGTATTGAAGGGCTCAGTTATCGCATTAATCTGGGATTAAACCTCCGTGGATTCAACCGGGGACAATACCAGGGCAAGGGAATATTCAGTTCTACCACCACGGCAGCTTCCACAGGATCACTCGAAAAATCACTTACATACCAGTGGGTAGTGGAGAATATTGTCACTTATGACAAACAGGTCGGCAAACATCACATCAACTTCACAGGACTTTATTCGGAGGAATCTACCCATTACGACCGTTCCTTTGTTGATGCCAAGAACATTCCTTCCGATCACTTCCAGTACTGGAACCTGGGGCAGGCATCCAAAAATGACGTGACCGTAGATCCGAAAGAACAGCATTATGAAGAATATGGTCTTAAATCATGGATGGGACGTGTGATGTATGATTACGACAGCCGTTATATGCTCTCGGTGGCCTTGCGTTCCGATGGTTCATCACGCCTCTCACCGGGCTACAAATGGCATACCTACCCTGCCATCTCTGCCGGGTGGAACATATCAAGAGAAAGTTTCATGGAGAACGTAAGCGGGATAAACAGCCTGAAACTGCGTCTCGGATGGGGACAGACCTCCAACCAGGCGGTAACACCCTATGCCACGCTGGGACGTCTCTCACTGCGTCCTTACAACTTTGGCACTACCACTTCCACTGGCGCATACGTATCGGAGGTGCCTAATCCGGAACTGGGATGGGAGTTCTCCAGCACCTACAACGTCGGAGTCGACTTCTCACTCTGGAACAATCGCCTGCGCGGATCGGTCGACTATTACATCGTCAACACCAACGACCTCCTGATGAAAGTGAATCTGCCATCTACTTCAGGTGTAGGGAGCTATTGGGGAAATGTGGGTAAATCACAGAATAAAGGATTGGAGATCGCTCTGAACGGAACCATCATCGAGGACATGGACGGATGGAGCTGGGATGCCGGTCTCAACTTCTACACAAACAACAACAAGATCGTGGAACTGGCATCGGGCACGGATCGCGACGAAGCGAATGCCTGGTTTAAAGGATTCCCAATTAACTCCATCTTCGACTATGAGAAGATCGGGCTCTGGCAGGAGGGAGATCCTTATCTGACCGATTTTGAAAAGGGAGGAAATCCGGGCATGATCAAGGTGAAATATACCGGTGAATATGACGCAAATGGCAAACCTGTGCGCCAGATTGGTGCGGCAGACCGTCAGGTGATCAGTGCCGATCCCGACTGGCTGGGTGGCTTCAATACACGGGTAGCCTACAACAACTGGGATCTGAATGTAATCGGTACTTATCAGCACGGCGGTATCCTGGTGAGTTCACTGCACGCCGCCAACGGTTACCTGAACATGTTATCCGGTCGTCGTGGCAACGTAAAAGTGGACTACTGGACACCCGAAAACATCGGTGCCGAATACCCGAAGCCGGGTGGTATCCAGAGCGGTGACAATCCAAAATACGGTAGCACACTCGGTTATTTCGATGCTTCCTATTTCAAGGTGGGTCAGATCTCACTCGGATACAATTTTGATCCGCAAACAGATTGGATCCGGAAGGCAGGCATCGCCAATGCACGCATTTATTTCAGCATTCAAAACGCGTTCGTCCTCTTTTCTCCTTTCAATGATGAAAGCGGACTGGATCCCGTTACCAACTCCTATGGTGACGAAAATGCTGCTGTGACAACCAGCCTGCCCTATAATGGGAACACAATGCTTACTGTTGGCACCAATACGCCGCAGACACGCAACTTTCTGG
>DFYK01000019.1 GCA_002383605.1 Proteiniphilum sp. UBA4084
AGACGGAAGTCTGGTATAAAGCTGCCACAAGCACAATTCCTATGATGATTCCTGACAACAGAATAAGGCCTCTTCGTCCGTGTTTTTTTTTGCCTGGCCTCCTGTTTCTTTTTGAAAATCTAGACATTCTTTTTTCTGATAAGAGAAATTTAACTATAGTTTTTATCTATGTCACAAGGTGTTTTGCCTATAAAAGTACTAATTTTTGTGATAAATAAAAAGATATAGCCATAAAATGCGTTTTCGCGATCTCATTCTTATACGATAGCATCATGCCAGAGAAGCCCCATTCACCACTTCACGGTCATCCTATAAATAAACTGCCCTGAAGCAGGTCGATTCAGATGAAACCAACCCGCTCCAGGGCAGTACATCATCTACTGCATGTCAATCCATACCTGGATTTTGAACCAGGTTGGGATTACGTCGAATCTCATCCTGGTGAATGGGAGCAAAGTACATCTTATCCAGCCACTTTCTATTTTCACGACTGGAGAGATCATTTACATAATAGTAATAATCATATTTATCCTCGTTGTGAATGTAGGGTTTCATCGATGTTTGCCCTGGTTTTAGGATACCCTCTACCACAATCCCGGTTAAAGGTTTATTGCCACATTCCGGCCCGATCATCCAACGACGGATATCGAAGTATCGGTGCTGTTCATATGCAAATTCAACTCGTCTTTGCTGCCGTACGAACTCCCGCATGTCGGCCTGGTTAAATTGTTTACCCCGTGCAATCAACGCAGTTCTGGTATCCTTCAGGTCGATACGTCCGCGCAGGATGTCTAGCCAATCAGCTGCTTCTTCCAATTCATTGAGTTCCACACATGCCTCTGCCGCAATCAGGTACATCTCTGCCAAACGCATGTAGATGTGGGGTACGGTTTGTCTAAAATACTGGGCGTCGATCGAGGTGTCGATCAGTTTCTTTTCGTAATAACCTGTCCACGATCCGTTCCAGTCCTCAATAGGACCTTGACGTGTGTCTACTCCCCACATGGAGCGGCGTTTCACACCATCGCGGTATTCAATCTCCACGTCTCCGTTGGTAACTTCATATTTTCCAGCCTGTAGGCGCCCCAGTGGAGTGGGATCCAGTGTAGCCGCATCTGCTGGGCGGGGCCGTCCCCATGTATTCCCATCGGTAGCCACGGTAGCATAAAAACGCGGTTCACGTCCATTATAGGGATTCCCTTTCTGGAACTCACCTGGTTTGGTCATTCCTACGGGCATTGAGCCGTCTTCGAACTCAAAAGCCATTACAAGGTCCTGTGTTGGTGTCGTTCCCGCCCAGTTATGATAGCCATTGGGACCGTGCCACAAACCCATTCTGTTCGAAGCGCCAATAGAGGTGTGATAATTCCGGACAAACATCTGCTCGCTGTTCCGGGTATCGGTCATGATTGCCTTGAATTTTTCGGCTCTATCGGTATTGATTCCTCCACTACAATCGATCAGTTCGAATGGACCTTCTTCAATCACTTTTATTGCTGCATCTTTTGCAGCACGATAGGTAGCCATGCGGTCGCCATCGAACTGATTCACATCGAGGGTATTGATCGTACGATCGGCGTAAAGCGGACTGGCTACGTGCAGCAAGATACGGGCTTTCAATCCAGTAGCTACATATTTGGTTACACGTCCCCATTCTGATGCACCCACGGTTTCAGGCAGGTATTGTTCTGCTTTCTCCAGGTCGCTTACGATAAACTCCAGACATTCACGCATGTTGCTGCGCGGTTTTTTCATTTCCTCCATCTGATCAAGTGAAAAGTCCTCCGTCACAATGGGCACTCCTCCAAAACCGCGAACAAGTTCATGGTACATGTGTGCACGCATATAATAAGCTTCACCAGTCATTCGCTCAAGATTATATCCGATCTTTTCGGGTACTTTCTCAATGTTATTGATGATGATATTTGCGAAGCGAATACCGTTGTATCTTCTTTGCCACTTAAACGGATTGTTGTTGTTGTCGTACCATTGAAGGTTCGTCTCTGAAATAGAAACCGCTTCCACCACATCTTTTTGACCGTAGTTATGGGTAAAATAGGCATCGTCTGTCAATCCGTCGAGAGAATGTTCCTGTGCTCCCGGATGAATGTTGTTGTACAAATCGTTGACGAAAGCCTGCGTCAGGGCAGCATCGGTAAAGACCATCTCTTCAGTATAAGAAGTAGAGGGAACAATATCCATGAAATCGGAGCAGGCATACAGGAGGATGGCAAACCCCAATACGACGATTGTTGTCAGTTGTTTTATTTTTCTCATGATTATTTTTTATTTAGAAAGTGATAGAAACGCCAGCATTCCAGATACGACGCTGCGGATATTCACGACCGGTGTCATTGGCTTCCGGGTCTTGTACTTTTACATTGTCTAACGTAAACAGGTTGGTTCCGTTTACATACAAGCGCAGGTTCTGGATACCCACATTGCGGATTGCCGGGGAATTAAAGGTATAACCTAACTCCATGTTTTTCAAACGCAGATAATCGGTCTTAAACTGATAGTAGGTGTTCTTCTGATCCGTTCCCTGCTTTGCCCAATATTCATTTTCCCGGTTATAGGCACGCGGATGTTCTACCATCGGGTTTTCTTCAGTCCAACGGTTATCGTACATAAACTTATAGTAGTTTCCGGCTTCTCCAGCTCTTTCACGCCAGATATAAGTGATACCGCCGGTAGCTCCCTGAAACAAGGTTCTCAAATCGAAGTTATTCCAACGGACTCCCAAGGTAAGACCAAAGACGAATGTAGGTTCTGAATTTTTATCGGAACGAACCCGGTCATTGGCATCGATAATACCGTCATCGTTTGTATCGATAAATTTGATATCACCAGTTCTAGCATTGGCCCAATGTGGGTAGCCATTTAACTCATCCTGTGTGTTGAACACACCATCGGCAATATACCACAACTCCGTATTAACCGGTTTTCCGGTTCTTTTCTGATAATCGGGTATTCCCGGCGTTTCATCCCAGAAAAGCAACTTGTTTTTTGAGTAGGTCATGTTGAAAGAGGCATCATACTCCACCTTTCCAGCTTTGTCAGCCCAGGTAATCAAGCCCTCAATTCCTCTATTTGACATTTCACCGATATTCTCCCTTGGAAGGGTAATTCCCGATATCTGTGGCAACGATGCATTCCTGTAGATCAACATGTTGGTACGTTTCTGATAGAACAGGTCGGTTTCAAGGCCTAACCGGTTGTCGAGAAATTTAAATTCGAGTCCCATGTCATAAGTCGTTCCTACCTCCCAGGTAATATTGGGGTTGGGAGTACGTGTGGGGTACAGGGTCTTCTGGAATGAAGTTCCAAACAGGTATTCGGTACCGAACCCATAGGTGTTTAGGTATTGGATGCTTCTGTCGAGATTTCCGTCGGTATCGAGTAAATAATCACTTCCCGTCTGGGAAATAGATCCACGTAGTTTGAAATAATTGATAAAGTCGAGATGCTCCTGCCAGAACTCCTCTTCCGAAGCACGCCATGCGGCAGATACGCCCGGGAAAAATCCATAACGTTTGTCTTTCGGGAAACGATAAGAACCGTCGTACCGATATACAAACTCGAGCAGGTACTTTTCGAGATAGTTGTAATTCACACGGCCGAAATAATTGATACGGCTTTCGGTCCAAGAGTATCCTTCTGTCTCCATATCGGTTACCGATCCGTTGTTGATTTCGTCCAAAGCGTCGGAGATAAAGTATTTACGGGTAGCTCTCACCATGCGCCATTGGTTTTTCTGTGCTTCCACACCTGCCGTGATACCAAAGTTATGATTTCCAAAAGCGCGATCGTAGGTGGCCACAAGGTTGGTCATCCAGTCGGTTTGTTCTTCTCTTCTTTCCTCCAGTTGAGGCTGAGATACACCCTTGAGAGAAGGTGTGAGCGTATGCTCCTGATTGCCATCCCATGTATAAAGGGTGAATGGCGTTTCAAAACGACGCCGGTTATTGAAATATTGGTCATACGATGCAGTTCCTGTAAGTACCAACCCTTCCACACCCGGCACTTTGAAAGTAGCCCGCAGCGTATTCTGGATATAATAAGCTTTATAGATATCTTTTCCGGTTGCCGGAGTAGCACGAACAACAGGGTTATCGCCGTATTCAATATCCGGTCCCGGCTCGCCGCTAGGCCAATAGGCAGGCAGGAT
>DFYK01000068.1 GCA_002383605.1 Proteiniphilum sp. UBA4084
CGTTGGGAATGGTCCAGTCGTTATCTCCGGTAATGATCTGCTCTCCGGTGAAGGTGAAATCACCGGCTTTCTTTTCATTTCCCCATCCGGTATTTTCGAATGGTTTAAAACCGGCATAATGATCGTTGTCGCCCGGCGTGTAGAAGGTTCCCTGATAAATACCCGTGCTTATCTGACGCAACAGCACGTAATTCAATACATGGCCAAAGCCCCAGCTTGTGTGGGTGCGCCCGTGTCCGGGGTAAACGGCATTTATTTCAGCAGAAGTAACCCGCGTGGGATAGCCTAACCCATAGCCGGTAGCAAGCAGGTAGTCGGGATATGCCGGATTGTCGGTACCGACAAAAATGTTCTTCCTGACCGGGTTATAATACAGGGTATACTCGCCTGTTTTTCCCAGAAATTTTACCTGGTTGTCGGACAGCCGTTCAAAAAAATCAGGATTGTACAGGTTCATCCGGTCACCCAGGGTACCAATCAGTGAGTAGCTTTTCCCGTTTTCCAGCGTACGGGTAAGTGTTCGGAAAGATTCGTTGTCGATATCCTGGCTCCCGAAACTGCTTAACGAGAGGTCGTCGGCTCCCAGACTGCCACCTGTGGAGGTGAATGTATAGGAAAGATTATCGAATATGATTCCCTTTGTATAGTCGCCGTTGGGGGTAAGGAGAAAAGTAGATTCACCCGTCTCGTTGATCAGACCGGGCCTGCCACCTACATTGCCGTATACATGACCGCTGTAATCGATTGTGTTATCGGCATGAAGTTTCTCTGTCAGTTTAAAACGCATCGAGGAATCCAGCGTGAGATTGCTGCCGGCATACTTGTTTTTGTCACCCGACTGCGGATTCAGCAGGGCAATCATTCCATTGTCTGTGACAAGATAGAGCTTGCTGTAGGAAGGACGTTTTCCAGTGAGCCCTTCGACTTTGTGGCTGCTGGTTCCTTTCAACACGTTTCGGGCTATAAGGTTTATTGTTACCGGGGCATTGTCGGCCTGATTTTTAACCATCGGCACAAACAGTTCGGTCGAGATGTTTGCTGTGTCACCGCTGAGAGGAACGCTTCCCGTGGCAATTACATTTTCACCGGAAACCACTTCATAAAAAAGGGTACTGAGCATGGTGGCCGGATCAATGATTTCGGCAGAGAGGGTGATTGTGTCCCCGAATGTAAAGGTGGCGGGAGTTGCTGCAGCTGATACAATGACTGGGGTCGACTCCTTGCGCGGGCCGTATTCATCATCGCACGACGAGAGCAACGCAGTGAAAGAAGTGACAAGAATAAACAGATACAGATATATCGTCTTCATAAGAGTTTCTTTTTAAATTGATTAACAACCTGCATTAATAACCCGGATTCTGTACAAGATTCGGATTCTGATCGATCACATCCTGGGGGATAGGCAATACATAAGAAAGAGAAGTGAAAGGGTAGGCTTGTGCTGGCCGGCCTTCATCTTTTGCAAACACAGCGTTCATCACCTCCTCCACTTTATCGAGTCGTACCAGGTCGAACCAGCGCTGTCCTTCCAATGCCAGCTCCAGCCGGCGTTCCTTCATGTATGCCCTGAGTATGGATTCCCTGTTTGCGGATGCCGTGGCAGGCAGATTTGATAAACCAGCCCTGCGGCGCGTTTGGTTAATAATCTGTGCTGCCCCGCTGTAATCTCCCTTCCCTATGAGTGCTTCCGCTTTTAGCAGCAGGATATCGGCAAATCGCATTTTGATGATGCTGTTGTATGCACTGCGGGTTTTGTACATAAACGGATAGTTGCTGGCAGGATAATAAATGCTCCACTTGGCTTCGTAATATACTACAGTCTGTGCAAAGCGTTGGTCTCCCGGTTCGCTCTGAAAGGTTTTGATGAGATCGCGCGAGGGGGTGATCCATTTTGCCCAGTTGAATTGATTATTCCAGTCATCCAGCGGACGACCGAACATCCAGGTGACCCAACTGGCATTTCCCGGGAAGAACTGGGCTTCGAAGATGGTCTCCCGCGTGTTGCGTGCCCTTGCGTCAATGGCTTTATTTTCCTGCGACGGGGAAGAATTCGGATCGGTGAGGATCACATCAAACAGCGTGCTGTAATTATCCACAAGGGAGAAACCATCAGCAGTAAGCTGATCGGTATATTGAATGACTTTGTCATAATCACGCAAAGGTTTTTCTGCGTATACTTTGGCCAGCAGAGCCCGGGCAACTGATTTGGAAAAAAGTGTTTTGTCTGACTGATTGTTGTCGGGTGCAAATTGTACTCCCTCAAGCAGGTCTTCTTCGATCTGTTTATAGATAGTGAGGGCATCGGTCTGCGGCGGGAAATAGGCGGGGTATACCTCTTTGATGGTCTCAGAGGTGATATCACCGGCCGTTGTAATGACCAGCGGTACATTTCCCCATATCCTTACCATGTCGAAATAGATCATGGCTCTTAGTATTTTTGCTTCTGCCTTATACTGGGACTTTTCAGCCGTCGTCAATGATGCATCCGGTACAAGATCAATGTGATTGATTAATTTGTTGGCCTGGGCTATGTTTCCCATATGACCATTCCAGTCGCGTCTCAAGTTCGTGTTTGATCCCTCGATGGAATTCACTTCAAAAGGTGTGGTTTCCGCGTTGGGCGAACCGGCGTAAGCATTGTCCGAATGCGATTCTGCAAGCAGCAGCATATCGAGATACCAGTGTTCCTGCCCGTTTTTGAACAGGTTCATCAGTGTTTGTCTGTGCGACAACAGGGCAGCTTTGTCTTTAAAAACTATCTGAACGCTGTCCTCACTCACCCCTTCTGTGATATCGGAATAGGTGTCCAGCGGCTCGTAATCGAGGGAACAGGAAGCCAGTAAGAGCGCGGACAAAATGGATATAATATATTTTGTTTTCATTTTATTCATTGTAATTTAAAATTCAATATTCATTCCAAATACAACCGTTTTACTGTGAGGATAGGTACCCCAGTCGATTCCCTGCACGGCGCCATTGTTACCCCACTGGTTTACTTCCGGGTCCATGCCGCTGTAACCTGTGATAGTCAGCAGATTGCTAAATGTTACAAAAGGTTGCAGACGCGTGATACCTGCCCGGGTGAGGAGACTGTTATTGAAATTGTAGGAGAGGGATACGTCTTTTACACGAAGATAGCTTCCGTCTTCTACGAAGTAGCTGGATGGTTGCAGGTTAAATCCTGCCCTGGGAACATCGGTGATCATCCCCGGTGTGCGCCAGCGCTTCAATACTTCCACCGACTGGTTTTTCAGGTCGTACATTCCCTCTGTGTCGCCTTTCGACGCATTAAAAATGTCATTGCCTACAGAACCCTGAAGGAAAATATTCAGGTTAAATCCCTTGTACGAAAAAGTGTTGGTCAAGCCATAGGTAAACAATGGATTGGGGTCGCCCATGTAGGTTTTGTCGGAAGAGGATATCCTGCCATCTTCATTGATGTCGCGATACATCAGCTCGCCGGTTTCAGGATCCACCCCATCGCTGATATATCCCCAGAAGCCGCCCAGTGAACGTCCCGGTTCGTTTCGTACCACCCTTGTCTGATGGAAGGCCTGTGTGGTTTCGGCAGCGTAATAAATCTGTTGCAACTCAAGGCTCTCCAGCCTGTTTCTGTTGAAAGAGATGTTGAAGTTGGTATCCCAACTAAAGTCGCCTGTGAGATTGCGTGAGTCTGCCGAGAACTCAAAGCCACGGTTGGTCATCTCACCTTCGTTTCTGACGATCTCGTTGGCAGCTGCCGCCCCCTCGGGTAATGATACGTACATGAGCATATCGGTGGTACGCTTGTAATAATAATCCATGGCCAGGGTAAGCCGGTTGCTTAACAATGTGGCATCCACACCGAAGTTTATCTGATTGGTTGTCTCCCAGGTAAGGTCGGCTGTCCGTAAATTTGCCTGGGTGATCAATGGGAGGGCATTGTCTTTTCCGGTCTCGAACCATGCCTGACGGGTAATATCGTAACGCTGCAGATAGGCAAAGTCGCCGATACCCGACTGGTTACCGGTTTGTCCCCAGCCCGCCCGGATCTTCAGATCGTCTACCCAGTCTGCATCCTGCATGAATTCTTCCGATGAGAGACGCCATGCTGCCGATAACGAGGGGAAAGTACCCCACCGGTGATCGGGATGCAGTTTGGAGGATCCGTCTTCACGGATGTTGAAGGTAAACAGATATTTGCTGTCGTAATTGTAGGAAAGTCTTCCAAACAATGAGTAGATACTCCATTGCGATGCTCTTGAGCCTGTACCGCCATTTGGATTATTCCCCCAGGCAATTTTATTGGCTGCGTTCAGTGTCTGAATGGTACCATCCTTGAAATGCGATCCGTTGACATAACTCTCCGACCATTGCGAGTCGGTCCACGAGCTGCCGGCCATGGCTTCCAGGTTATGTTTCTCCGCAAAAGTATGCTTGTAAGTCAGCACATTGTCGAACACCATCAGGGTATTCATGCTGCGTATATCCCATGTATTTCCCCAGTCATCCCTGTCGGCACCGTGGGAGGGTGGTGTAAAGCCGGTATTTTTTCCATTGCGCCGGTCCAGGGTAAATGTGGATTTCAGATTCAGTTCCGGTGAGAAGGTGATGGTTGCATTGGCGGAACCGATGAGTCTGTTTTCGTTGTTTTTGTTATTTTCGCCATTGGCAATTTCTTCCAGCGGGTTGGCGATGTTTTGTCCGAAGAAAAGACGGTTATACAGCCCTGTTTCTTCATCCCTGATGGTCGCTGCCGTCGGAAGATTTACCACTGCCAGTACCACGCCGCCCCGGTTGGATCCCTGTCCTGTTGTCACGCCGTTGCTGGTGTTATCGGAGTAGGAAATATTTACTCCCAGATGAAACCACTTTCTGATCTGGCTCTCTACGTTACTGCGAAAATTAAACCTGCGGAAAAAGGCTGAACTCAAAATGCCCTGTTCATTGAGATAGCCGCCGGAAATGAAATAGCGCAAGCGTTCATCTCCATCAGATACCTGTAGTTGATAGTTCTGTGAGATGCCGGTACCATATACCTCGTTGAACCAGTCGGTTCTGTCGGTTGTTCCCTCGGGAATGGCTCCCGGACGAAGTTCGTCGATCAGTTCTTTGTATTGTCTGGCATTCAATGACTGAATTGGATTGCTTACGCGGTTCATCCCAATTTGTATATTGGCTGCAATTTTTGCCTCACCCGAAGCCTGCTTGGTGGTAATCAATACCACGCCATTGGCGGCACGCGATCCGTAGATGGCGGCAGAGGAGGCATCCTTCAGTATTTGTATGCCGGCAATATCGGTAGGTGATAGAAAATTAAGATTATCCACCGGAACACCATCTACCACATACAATGGATCGTTGCTGCCGTTGAACGAGGTTGTACCGCGCACACGGACTACCAACTCTCCGCCGGGAGTTCCACTGGGTCGGTATACATTTACGCCGGCCGCTTTTCCCTGAATGGCCTGAGCTGCTGAAGTAATGGGTCGTTCGTTCAAGTCGTCCAGCGAAACGGAGGATACGGCTGTTGTGACATCTCCTCTTCTTACAGTTCCATATCCGATTACCACCAGCTCATCCAGCGTTTTTGAATCTTCTGAAAGGACAATGTTAAAATTGGTTTTTCCCGAAGTGTTGACTGTCTGCTCCATATATCCGATGTAGCTGATATGCATTGTAGCATTCTCTTCTACAGCGATGGAGAAGTTACCATCGATATCGGTAACTGTTCCGTTGGTAGTTCCCACCTCAATGATGTTGGCGCCGATGATGGCTTCCCCACTTTTGTCTGTTATCTTTCCGGCGATCTGCTTCTTCTGCCTGACAGCCGGCTGGGGTGTGTCGGGAATAATCACGATGTAGTCATCTTTTAACTGGTACGTGAATCCTGTCCCCTTTAGTATTTGAGGAAGTACCTCATTCAGACGCTTGCCTTCAACGTGTAAATCTATGTTGGCTTTACTCTTCAATTGCGATTCATTGTATGCAACAAGCATCTTTGTCTGTTTTTCCACGGCCTGCAAAGCTTCAATAACCGAGATATTGTCTTTTTGAATGGTTATTAAAACATTATTTTGGGCATATAAAACCGTTTGCGAAGCAAAACAGAGGAAAAAAATAAAAAACCCGGTTTTTATTTTTCCCATGTGAGAAAAAATCATAACTTTATTATTCATTTCTTAGTGTTAGATTATAAATTTGACTTAATTGTTCAAGAGCATTGCTCTAACGCTATTTTCCGGTATAAAGGTGCCACTTTATACCGGTTTTTTTTATTATGACGAATCCATGATGTGATAAATTAAAATGTTTATAATAAGTTTATTATATTGATGTTATATAGCATTTATCATCCTCTATCCTGTATTTTATACTGCCCGAAACCCTTATAATGATGTCCATTACTTCCGTTAACGAAGTATTTTCTTTAAAGCGAAATGTGTATTTATCCTCTTTTAATGAACTAAGTGCGTAAACGAACGAGTAAGGGTATCTGCGTTCCAGCACGGCAATAATTTCTCCCAGGGAAGTCGATTTGAATATGAGCTCACCTCGTTGCCAGGCGGTTACTTCGGATATATCGGGGCGATGGATCGATTCAGTTTTCGTGAATTTGTTGTATGTCAGTTGTTCGTTTGGTTTTAATACCTGCGCCGACATGAGGTTGTTGAATCTGACTTCCACGCTTCCCGAAAGGAGAGTAGCCGAAAGTGTTGAATCGCCGGGATATGCCTTCAGGTTAAATTCCGTTCCCAGCGCTGTAACCTGGAAATCGTTAGATTTTACGATGAAAGGCATCTTTTCATTTCGCGCTACCTTGAAATTCGCCTCTCCAATTAAGTAAACGCTCCTGTTCTTTCCGCTGAATTGCTCCGGATATAACAAGGTGGCGGTAGAGTTCATTTGTACCTCGGTTCCGTCGGGCAAGGTAAGATGGCCCATTCCGGCGACAGGGACATACTGTTCAATAAGATCGGCAGCTTCCCGCTTCGTTGTGTGGGTAAAATAGAAGGTGGAAATAAAAGCGATCACCAGGCAGGCAGCCGAAATTTGCCAGAAGCGGAGGAGCTTCCTGTGAGCATTACCCTGACGTTCTCTTATTCTTTTGTGCACATTTGCCAGGGAGTGCCATGTATTGGCTGACGTCTCACTTTCGATATTCCTGTTTTCCACCATCTTTTCCCACAAATTACGCAGCGCTTCCTCTTTTTCCCGGGAAAATTTTTCATCGGCAAGCCATCGGTAAAAATCAGCTTGTAAAGAAGGTGAAATATCTGATTTTACAAATAATTCTACAATCCTGTTAAAATAGTTTTCCATCTCGTTGTTTGTCTAAGAATCCGGTCATGATTATTCTCATTGCCTTTCAGTTGTCAGCAAATAAAGGGAGTAGTTGCAAAGGCCGTTGCAACTGCTGTTTAAAATAATTTTGCGCTTGCCTCTGATAAATAAACAATCGAAAAACAGATACTACTTAAAATTTCATTAAAAAAATGGCGATCAGGATAAGTTTTTTGAGATCTTTTAATGCCAGGTAGATGTGTTGCTCTACTGTCCGCACCGAAAGATTCATTTTTTGTGCAATTTCGTGGTTGCTCAACTGTTGATAACGGCTCATTTCAAATACTTCTCTCCGTTTGTCGGGCATTTGCTCCAACGCTATTTTCAATAAAAGTTGCAACTCTTCCCGATACATTTCGTTGAGCGGATCTTCAAATTCCGTCAGTTCTTCCGAGCCTTGTAAGTTTATTTGGTGGTTAATATAGTTTGATTCGATTTTTTTTCGTTTGATGCGATTGAGAATACTGTTTTTCACCATGGTATACAGGTAATTCTTTGCGAGATTTCCTTCCCACAATTCCGGCTCTTCCCAAAGCTTGACAAAGATGTCCTGTGCCACATCTTCCGCTTCCTGTTCCGATTTCAAAAGAATGGCTGCAAATGACCTGACCTTAGAAAAATATTGTACGAAGATTTCTTCAAATCTTACTTTGTCCGATTCCGTTCTCATGGAATATACTTCTGTTGATTCATCTCTCTTTCACCATCGTAGTATGGGAGAATGCTGTCATCAAAAACATCTCCTGTGTCAAAGATAATATTATTCAATGAAATATAAAAAAGCGAACCAACGGTGCTGTCATTTGTTTTGTTTATACCATTCAGATAATCAATTAATGCTTAAAAAAATCAATTATGCCACATTCTACTATTCTTCAGTTATTGGGAGATCAAAGCGAATATCTCCTGAACCACGTGAGTACAACGGTTGACAGCGCCTTGATTCATGCTACCGGACCCGACGTAATAGAGAAATTATGGATTGATTCGGATCGGAATATTCCGACTCTGAACAATTTGCAACGTCTGTTCGGACATGGTCGTCTGGCCAATACCGGTTACTTGTCCATCTTACCTCTCGATCAGGGAATAGAACACACCGCGGGAGCTTCTTTTGCTCCCAATCCTCTTTATTTTGATCCGGAAAATATAGTGAAGCTGGCGCTCGAAGCTGACTGTAATGCAGTGGCGTCCACTTTCGGCGTACTGGCTTCCGTGGCGAGAAAATATGCCCACAAAATCCCGTTTGTGGTCAAATTGAACCACAATGAGCTGTTGACATATCCCAATTCCTACAATCAGGTTTTTTTCGGAACAGTAAAGGAAGCCTGGAATATGGGTGCAGCCGCTGTCGGAGCCACCATCTATTTTGGTTCAGAAGAGAGCCGCCGGCAGATTGTTGAGGTAGCCGAGGCATTTGAATATGCACACGAACTGGGCATGGCCACCATCTTGTGGTGTTATCTCCGTAATAATGATTTCAAGAAGGATGGAACGGATTACCACACATCGGCTGACATGACCGGACAGGCCGACCATATCGGTGTAACCATCAAGGCGGATATCATCAAGCAGAAGCTGCCGACCAACAATGGAGGCTTTCAGGCAATCAAATTCGGAAAAACCAGCCCCGGGATGTATAATCAGCTTAGTTCCGATCATCCAATCGATCTTTGCCGTTACCAGGTGATTAACGGTTATATGGGACGAATCGGGTTGATCAATTCTGGTGGCGCATCAAGCGGGGAGAACGACCTGGCTGAAGCGGTCTATACCGCCGTGGTGAACAAACGGGCAGGAGGAATCGGACTGATTGCCGGCCGTAAAGCTTTCCAGAAACCAATGAAGGAGGGCGTTGAGCTGATCCATACCATTCAGGATGTGTATCTTGATGAGCAGATCACGTTGGCTTAGCAGTCAGAATCATATTTAGATAGCTGAATTGAATGTAATCGTTTATTTTTTTGGAATAAATTGCGTAGTTTTGCAGGAGATCAATCACCCTGTTATGACCCCATTCCTGCATAAAGTAGCGAAAATCTTCTATGAAAAGTACGGCAACGAGTTGTACAGGCACACGTTTGTGCTTCCCAATCGCCGTGCGGGACTGTTTTTGCAGAAATACATTGCGGAGATTGCCGGACGACCGCTTTTTTCTCCTGCCATGCTTACCATCCAGGAGCTGTTTGCCTCGTTATCATCTTACCAGCTTGCCGACAGGATTGAGATGCTGGTGATGCTCTACAACCATTATAGAAAGATTAGCGGTTCGGGGGAGTCGTTCGACGATTTTTTATTCTGGGGTGATATGCTGCTGAATGACTTCGATGATGCAGACAAGTGCCTGGTCGATGCAAAGCAGCTTTTCCGCAATGTGCACGACTTCAGGTCGCTGGATGATGATCTTACCCATCTCACCGAAGATCAGATTACTGCCATCCGTCGCTTTTGGACGCACTTTATGCCAGTGGAAGGCAGTGAAGCCAAACAGAAGTTTCAGGAGACCTGGAAAATTTTGTATGAATTATACATCGCTTTCCGGAGTGAGCTGCAAAAGAAAGGACGTGCGTATGAAGGAATGATGTTTCGTGAGGTGGCTGAGAAGGCGAAGGCAAAGGAAGGCAGAGGCTGGCGAACAGAGAGCTTTGTATTTGTGGGCCTGAATGCACTGACTCCCGCCGAAAATATGCTGCTGGAATATCTTAGAGATATCGGGATGGCCGATTTTTACTGGGATTACGACTCACCGTCGGTACGGGATCCACAAAATAAAGCTTCATTCAGGATGACTGAAAATCTTGCCCGCTTCCCATCGAAGTTCTCGCTGCCAGTGGGAGATGTACAAGACGAAAAAACGGTTGTGGAGTTGATCGGTGTGCCTTCCGCCGTGGGACAGGCCAAACAGGTGACCCGCATCCTTTCCCGGTTGATCGAATCCGGAGCGATTCCCGATCCCGGAGAGGCCATCAATACTGCCATCGTGTTGCCCGACGAGAACCTGCTGCTGCCGGTTCTCTATTCCATCCCGCAGGAAATCGGGAAGATCAATGTAACCATGGGATACGGACTCTCACATTCATCCGTCGCCAGCCTGGTGGAACATATCGCACTGCTTCAGCAGAACCTGCGTACCCGGAATGGGGAGACGGCATATTATCACCGGTATGTGAAGGCGCTGCTCAATCATCCACTGGTGAAAATGGCGGCTGATGGGGAAGCTGAATCGCTGAAAGAGCATATTCTCGCCTTTAACCGCATCGTGGTTTCGCAATCCGAAATACCGGACCATCCGCTGCTGACGCTAATTTTTACACCCATTGCCCGATGGCAGGAGATTGGGGATTATCTGCATCAGATTTTCTCTCATCTTTATCAGTCGCTCCCTGTGATGAAACGCAAAGGTCAATCATCTGACATGACAGACGCGGAAATGAATGACAGGGAGCCGGTAGGGATGCGTGCTGTGGATCTGGAACAGGAATTTATCGTGCAGTATTACAAGACGGTCACCCGGCTGCAGGATCGACTTAGCGGGGCTGGAAACATGACGGTGGAAACCTGGTTCGGTCTTCTGAAAAAGCTGGCACGCAGCATCAGCGTGTCGTTCAGCGGTGAACCGCTCACGGGCCTGCAGGTGATGGGGGTACTGGAAACACGCAGTATCGATTTTGAGAATCTGATCATCCTTTCCATGAATGAAGGCGTTTTCCCAGTGAAGAATGCTTCGGGCTCCTTCATACCCCATACCCTTCGAAAAGGTTTCGGATTACCCACCCACGAGCATCAGGACAGTACCTATGCATATCACTTTTACCGGATGATCGGTCGTGCCAAACGGGTGTACATGCTTTACGATACACGTACAGAGGATGTACAAAGCGGGGAGGTAAGCCGTTATTTTTATCAGTTGAAATACCTGTACAATCCTCTATTCGACATATCAGAGCGTGTGGTGGCTTACGATGTGACGGCACCCGAAAATTTACCGGTCACGGTGACAAAAACACCGGAAGTGATGTGCAAACTGGATGACTTTCGTGCAGGAAACGAAAAGTTTCTCTCGGCTTCGCTGATCAACAATTACATCGACTGCCCGTTGAAATTCTATTTCACGGCAGTGGAAGGACTTTCCGAGGAGAATGAGGTACAGGAATCGGTGGAAGCAGATGTGTTTGGATCAATCTTTCACCGGCTGATGGAAATCATCTATAACCGCTACAAAAGCAGGACGGTCACACCCGATTTGCTTACGGACATTACCAAAGATGAAACCTATCTGACGAAAATGCTTGAGCAGGCTTTTGCCCGCTATTATTTCAGGGATGAGGAGAA
>DFYK01000127.1 GCA_002383605.1 Proteiniphilum sp. UBA4084
TGTCGCCTGTTACATTGCGGTTTTCGCCGAAGGCCACACCCCGTTCGTTGAAACGGCTGGCAATGGTCTCTATGGTTTCATTTCCGATGCCTTCTTCCGACAGGCGGGTGGTTAGTCCCAGTGAACGATAAAATGTTTCCGTCATCGCTATGGCCTTATCTGCCCGCTCTTCATCAGAACCAGCCGTGATGCCGAAAATGCGTTCACCATACTGCAACAACTTGGCCTTTTTTTGATCTTTTAATACGCGCAACAGGCCAGGCATGACAATGGCCAGCGAGTGTCCGTGTGTGGTGCCGTGGAGGGCCGTCAGCTCATGTCCGATCTGGTGGGTGGTCCAATCCTGGGTGATGCCCATGCGGATAAAGTCATTCAGTGCCAGTGTGGCAGCCAACATATAGTCGGCCATCAGGTCATAATCCCGTGGGTTGTCTTTGATTCTGGGTGCAATCTCTGTGATCGACAGCAACACACCCTCTGCCCAACGGTCCATGATGCGCGATTGTCCCGGTGTTGTCATATACTGTTCCAGCACGTGGGTGTATGCATCAGCCAAGCCACAGGCAATCTGGTGCTCCGAAAGGGAGTAGGTTACCTCTGGATCAAGAATCGAAAACCGGGGATAATCTCCGCCAAAACCGTATTTCTCTTTCGTCTCTTCTCTTGTGATTACCGCGGCACCATTCATTTCCGAGCCGGTAGCCGGCACCGTCATCACCGATGCAAAGGGAATCTGGTCTCCCGCAACACCCTTTAATACAATATCCCACGCATCTTCATCGGTCGCGATGCCTGCCGCAATAAGTTTGGTGCCGTCGAGCACCGAGCCGCCACCCACTGCCAGCAGGTAGTTAATCTGATTTTCCTTACCCAACTGAATGGCTCTGCGCAACGTCTCCACGCGCGGGTTGGGTTCAATACCCCAGAATTCAACGTAACGACGCCCTCCGAGTGCTGCTTTTACCTGGTCGTATACCCCGTTGCGGGTGACACTGCCCCCTCCGAAGGTGACCATCAGGTTCACATCATCGGGTAACAGCTCAGGTAGCCTTGCAATCTCTCCTTTCCCGAATACAAGTTTGGTCGGGTTCTGAAAAATAAAATTCTTCATGTTCTGTTCTTTTATTTATTTATTTTTTTTGTTGTGTTATTGATGTTCCAAAAAGGTTTTCCCATCCTCATCAAACGCTTTTAGGGGTTGGGTTGTTCAGTTAAAAAAGATAAATTGAAAATTTGTAAGCCGATGCAGTAAAATTATAAAAATATTGTACCTTTAGCCACTGTTTATCCATTTACGAGTATCAAACCATTAAAATGTAAATTTATGGGAATCACACTACTTATCCTGATTGCGCTGATTGTGTTGATGCTTCTTTACGGTGTTTCCATATACAACAGGCTGGTGCGGTTGCGCACCCTGGTGGAGGAGGCCTGGAGCGGCATCAATGTGCAGCTGAAAAAAAGACACGACCTTATCCCCAATCTGGTGGAGACGGTAAAGGGTTATGCCACACATGAGCGCGAGACATTCGACAGCGTCACAAAAGCACGGGCAAGCGCCATGCAGGCTACCGATGTGAAGTCGCAGGAAGCAGCCGAGAACAACCTGAATAACGCCCTGATCAGGCTTCTGGCTGTGGCGGAGCAGTATCCCGAGCTCAAGGCCAACCAGAACTTCCTGCAGCTGCAGGATCAGTTGAGCGTGATTGAGTCAGACATTGAAAAATCACGCAGATACTATAATGGTACGGTGCGTGAAAAGAATATCATGGTCGATACCTTCCCAAGCAACATCGTGGCCAACATGTTTCAGTTCACCAAGTCTCTCTTTTTTGAGCTCGAGAATGAAGCCGAAAAGGAGGTGCCCCGGGTAACATTCTGATGCGCCCCGTTACTGTTCTTCTGCTTTTGTTCTTCTCTGTACTGTCGCTCACGGCACAGGAGGAGAAGGTGATTTCGTTTCATGCCGACGTCAGTCTGGGTACAACGGGCATGACAACCGTGCGTGAACAGATCCGCATCTACGCAGCCGGAGAGATCTACAAGCGGGGAATCACCCGTGCTTTGCCGCTTAGCCGCCGCGACCGGAACAACAACCGCATAAAAATCTCCTATCAAATGCAGGAGGTACTTCTGGAGGGACGTCCGGTAAGCTTTTTCACCGAGAAGGAAAACGACAACCTGGTCATTTATGTGGGGGAAAAGGACAAGTTGCTGGAACCAGGTTATTATACCTACGACATACTGTATGAGACAGGAGGACAGGTGGGATTCTTTGAAGATTACGATGAGTTGAGCTGGAATGTGAACGGCATATCCGACAAAACCATCGATTCGGTCAGCGCGGTCGTCCGGTTGCCGGCAGGAGCAGACATACTCAGCCATCGTTGTTATACCGGTGCTTACGGATCCACCGAAAGCAACTGTCTTTCTGAAAGCAGGGAAGACGGGTCGCTCTTCACGGGTGCCGCCCAGCTGCCGCCCGGTGAGATGCTGACTCTCTCGGTTGGTTTCACCAAAGGTGTGGTCACACAACCTCCTGCTCCCCAACCGCGGAAACTGACCTGGTTTCACCGCAACGGGCTGGTTCTCATCAGTATCCTGTGGGTGGGGCTGTTGCTGTTCTATTATGTTTTTACCTGGCGCAAGTATGGTGTGGATCCACNNGGATCCACCCAAGCCGGTGGTTATTCCCCAGTTCTCTCCTCCCGACGGACTGTCGCCGGCCGCCGTGGGAATGCTCCACAAGGGACATTTTCTCGACGACCTGATCACTGCCTCCATCGTAAACCTGTCGGTCAAAGGATATATCCGCATCGAGGAAGTGATGGAGAAGGCGGGGCTGTTTGGCCTGCGCCGCGACAGGCGTTATGCCCTTATCAAACTGAAGGAGGACGACAGCACACTTCCGCAGGAGGAGGCCATTGCGATGCGCAGCCTCTTCACTGGCAGCGACAAGATCACGCTCGACGGCAAATATGACGAATCGATTGCCGACATGATGCGCGACTACCGCAAGAGCATGAACCGTCAATTCGGGTCGGTACTGAGCGAGGGACAGAACATGAAGTTTCACATTCTCCCCTGGTTGATGATGATACTCTATATTTTCATCCTTTTCTGGTTTGTGAAAGAGGAACTGTTTCGGTTTCAACCAAACAAAACAGCCCTCTATGTGACCCTCCCCCTGCTGCTTGTCAGTTATCTGATCTATGGCTGGCTGATTGTCCGGCCTGGGGAACGTAAGCTTCATTACCGCTCTTCCATTGAGGGACTGAAGATGTATCTTGATGTGGCCGAAGAGAAGAGGCTACAGTTTTTCAATCCTCCCACAGTAACTCCCGCACTGTTTGAGCAACTCCTTCCCTATGCCATCGCACTTGATATGGAGAAAGTGTGGGGTGAAAAGTTCGAAAAAGACTTTCTCTCCTCAACGCTACAACCCGAACCGTATCAACCGGTGTGGTATACCGGATCCTATATGAGAGCCGCCATGCTTGCCCATGTACTCAACAGCACCCTTTCCAATACGGTGATCCATGCTGCCACACCGCCGCAGCAAACCTCATCGGGTGGCGGCAACTGGAGCAGCGGCTCTTTCGGCGGCGGCTTCTCCGGCATGGGTGGCGGCGGCGGAAGCGTGGGAGGATGGTGAACATCCTCCTACTTTATTTGTTCATCCATTAAAAGCAGCGATGAACGAAGCAATGGATTCCACGCGACTCTATGCATTGAACGAATTCAATTATCCGAAATTTCGTTCCCAGATCCTTCATCTTTATCTGCATGCCTTCACCACGGGTGAACAGGCGCAGTATATCGATCCGCAGGAAGCGGAAAGCACACTCGATGAGATGATGCGAAGGGGAACCGGTATCTTCGCTTTCACGGGGGACAGACTTGTTGGTGTGGTGCTGGGACTGCCGCTGCAATACGACGAGGATTTCCCTGCAGATACCGTGCCCGAAATAGTGGTGGATACAACCCTTTATATTGCCGAGCTGATGGTACATGCCGACCTGCGTGGTCGGGGAGTTGGCACGGCACTGATCAGCGAACTGCTTTTCCGGGAAGCAGAAGCCCATACCGATGTAGTGATTCGTGTGTGGGAAAAGAATAAACCCGCCCTGTCGCTCTACAAAAGACTTGGATTTCGCCCTGTGGCGACCATCACGCAAACAAAGAAACATGTCTCCGGTGAATCATTTGAGATGAAGAAGATCTATTTACACAAAAAAATATCCAATTCCCATCCGGCATAAAGGGAAGGTGAGGTACGGTTCAAAATATCATTATTCAACTATCCACTTTTATTTATTCTGTTTAACATGAACAATTTAATTGCTAAAACAATCGATTTGCGCTCGGGAAACCCCGAACAAAAAAGGCAGGAAATACGGGACTATTTCCTGAAAACCTGGGCCATAGATGAGTTGCTATACACTCAGCTGAAATCGGATGAAGTCTTTTACCACCGGGGCGATCCGTTACGCCACATCATCCTCTTTTATCTGGGTCATACCGCCGTATTTTTTATCAACAAACTTTATCTGGCCCGGATCATCGACCGCCGCATAAACCCGAAGTTTGAGTCCACCTTTGCCATCGGCGTGGATGAGATGAGCTGGGATGATCTGGATAACAACCATTACGACTGGCCACCGGTGTCGGAGGTGCGTGCCTATCGCGATGAAGCAAAGAGAATCATCCTGCAGGTGATAGACAATACACTACCTGAATTACCCATCGGATGGGACAATCCTTTCTGGATGATCATGATGGGAATTGAACACGAACGGATTCATCTCGAGACCTCGTCGGTACTGATCCGACAGCTACCACTTGAATTGCTGAGGCCGGGCCTGTTTGGCGAACGTTGCCCTGATATGGGTCCTGCACCGGAGAACACCCTGATTCCGGTCGAGGGTGCCACCATGAGGCTGGGCAAACCTTCCGATCATCCACTATATGGCTGGGACAATGAATATGGCAGTCATGAGGAGGAGGTATCCGGCTTTGTAGCAGCAAAATATCTCACTTCCAACGGTGAATATCTGGCATTTGTGGAAGATGAGGGTTACCAGACGCAACAGTATTGGACGGAAGAAGGGTGGAACTGGCGTAACTTTAAGCAGGCAACCATGCCCCTCTTCTGGCGAAAAGATGAGAAAGGATATCGGCTGCGATTGGTGGCCGAAGAGATCGATATGCCCTGGAACTGGCCGGTGGAGGTAAATTACCTTGAAGCAAAGGCATTCTGTAACTGGAAAAGTACCAAAACAGGAAAAACTTACCGGCTGCCCACCGAGGCAGAATGGTATCGCCTGCACCAGACGGCGCAGCTGAAGGATGTGACCGACTGGGAGCAGGCACCGGGGAACATCAACCTGGAGCATTTTACGTCGCCCTGTCCGGTAGACCGCTTCGCACAGGGACCCTTCTTCGATGTGGTCGGTAACGTGTGGCAGTGGACCGAGACGCCCATCACCGGATATCCCGGCTTTAAGGTGCATGCGATGTACGATGATTTTTCAACCCCTACTTTCGATGGGAAGCACAACCTGATTAAAGGCGGCTCCTGGATATCGACCGGAAACGAAGCGACCATCCACTCAAGGTATGCATTTCGCAGACACTTTTATCAGCATGCCGGATTCCGTTATATTCAGTCCGAAGCCCCCCTGAAAATACAGCAGGCCGATTATGAAACGGATGAAGAGGTCACACGCTCCTGTGAAGAGAACTGGAGCGATGCATTTGCGATGGAGCGCAGTCTTCCCCTGCAGCTGGCCGATATCGTTCACGACCTGTTGCGGGATGAGAGCGACAAACGGATACTGGATATGAACGCGGGTACAGGGCGGCTGGCTTTTGAACTGGCCCGCACATACAAGGATGTGACAGCACTCGACTTCACCGCACGCATGATCAGGATACCCATTCAATTGCAGGAACAGGGGTATGTACGTTATACCATGAAGGATGAAGGAGAACTGGTGTTCTATCGTGATGTGGTGCTCGATGATTTCGGCCTTGCAGATGCAAAAGGTAACATATTGTTTATGCAGGCCGATGCAATGAATCTGAAACCCAACTATGCTGGATACGACCTGATTGTGGTGCCCGCGTTGCTGGAAGAACTGGGTGACCCCGGGTTGTTCCTCTCTCAGATACATACGCGGCTGAACGACGGTGGTTTGTTATTGCTGGCGTCCGACTATGACTGGAATCCTATCAAAACAAAACGCAATAAGTGGCCGGGCGGCTTCAAGCAGGATGGTGAGCCGGTTACCTCACTCGAAGGAATCACGAAAATACTGGAGCCTCACTTTAGCCTGCAGGCAGATCCGCTGGAAATAAAGCGACTTCAGAAAAAGTCTTCCCGACACACCACGCAGCAGATGCTGCAGGTGACCATCTGGAAGAAAAGATAATTATTCGTTGAACCAGCGAGTAAGGGCGCTGAACACATTTTCATTTTCCTTCCTTTTTCGTTCTACCAAATCGGAGGAGGAAGGAGCCAGCACATTCAGCCCTTTGTGAATCATGCGTACGGTGATCTCGGTGTCTGTTTTCACTGGGTCGCCGTCGATGTGCATCACCCCCGGGTGGGCACGTTTTATGTGGAGGTTGCGGGTGAGCAGGGAGATCATCTTGCTGTTTTTATCGATGTTCTTCGTAAAGAGCTGGATCGTGGTCTGTGGTATCTCCAGCGCATTCAGGGGCTTCAGGATGGAGACATTCATCTTGCCGTCGTCCATGCTTGCTCCGGGTGCGATAAATGCATCATTCCCATATTGCGATGCATTGGCACAGGTAAGAATAAAAGCCTTCTCCCTGATAACTCCTTCGTCGGAGGTGATCTCATACTCCTCTGCCCGGAAGTCGACCACGCTCTCCAATACATTACGCACATATCCCAGGGGGCCTCTTTTTTTATCCTCAGCAAACCGGTCGCTCACAAAGGCGTCGAAGCCGAAGCCGCAGGTACAGAAAAAAATATGATCATTGGCAATCCCATAATCAATGGTGCGCGTATTTCCATGCAGGATGATGCCGAGTGCTTTTTCTGCATCCATCGGGATACCGAGATCACGGGCAAGCCCGTTGCCTGAGCCGAGTGGTAAAATGCCAAGCGTGGTGCCGGTGTTGACCAGGGCCCTGGCCACCTCGTTCACGGTGCCATCACCGCCCGCAGCAATCACATAACGGTATTTCCTTTTGGCCGCCTTGCGGGCAATTTCAGTGGCATGTTCGGGGTAACCGGTGACACGGATCATCAGATCCACCTTCTTCTGATCGAATGCTGCCGCTACGTCTTCGGGAATGTTTTTCTTTGATTCCGTACCGGAAACAGGATTGATAATAAGGCACACTTTTTCTTTTGCCATGTCACTGATAATATGGATATCTGTTTATTTTGATAAACAACCGGAACCTCATTTTGTTTTAACCCTTTTTATTTGCCCTTTTGCCCGTTGTTAATTACTTTTGCAGTGAAAGTTAAAAATGAACCGAATGATTCACGCCATCCCGGTCAATAATTACCCCAATCTCAATATATGCAGTCGGCATTCATCCTGATTATCATTGCAGTTTACTTCGCTGCCTTGATGCTTATTTCTTACCTCACCAGCCGGAAAGGATCGGGCAACGATGCTTTCTTCCGTGCCAACAAATCCTCCAAATGGTACGTGGTGGCAGTGGCCATGATCGGGACCTCCATCTCGGGGGTGACCTTTGTTTCGGTACCGGGCATGGTGAGAAACCTCGACATGACTTACATGCAGATGGTGTTTGGCTTCTTCTTCGGATATCTGGTCATTGCCTACGTGCTGCTGCCGCTCTACTACCGATTGAATCTGACCACCATATATGGTTATCTCGATCAGCGGTACGGCCCGAAATCCTACAAGACAGGAGCCTGGTTTTTCCTGCTCTCCAAAATTGTGGGCGCGGCTGCGAGACTTTACCTGGTTGCCTTTATCCTGCAAACGCTGGTGTTTGATGCCTGGGGTATACCCTTTGTGGTGACCGTGATCGGGATCATCCTGATCATCTGGTTATACAGTTACAAGAGTGGCATCAAGACGATCATCTGGACCGACTGGCTGCAAACCATTTTTTTTATTGTGGCACTCATCCTCATCGTGTGGCAGTTGGCCCAGCGACTCGATCTCGATTTGGGTGGTGTAGTGAAGGCCATCGGCGAGAGTCCCCACTCCCGAATCTTCGTGTTTGACGACTGGGCATCGACGCAAAACTTTTTTAAACAGTTCTTCAGCGGTATGTTCATTACGATCGTGATGACCGGCCTGGATCAGGATCAGATGCAGAAAAACCTCACCATACGCACCCTGAAAGATGCACAAAAGAACGTGGTTTCCTACGGGCTGGCCTTTGCACCCATCAACTTTCTTTTTCTTTGTCTGGGTGTATTGCTGCTGATCTTCGCAGAGCAAAACGCGATTACACTGCCAGTGGTATCCGATAACATTCTTCCGATGATTGCCAGTGAGCATCTGGGACCGCTGGTGCTGGGTATTTTTGTGGCGGGCATCGTGGCTGCTGCTTTCTCGAGTGCCGACTCGGCACTGACGGCGCTCACCACCTCCTTCTGTGTAGATATTCTGCACATGAAGGCCGTCACGCCAACAAAAGAAGAGGAGCGGAAAGACATTCGTACACGCCGCATTGTCCATGTAGCCATCAGTGCCGTCTTTGTGCTGATCATCCTGCTTATTGAAGCAATCGGGTCCGACAGCATCATCAACGCCATCTACAAGCTGGCTTCCTATACTTACGGGCCATTGCTGGGACTCTATTTTTTTGGACTCTATACCAAAGTGAAACCGACGGACAAATATGTGCCATGGGTGGCTATTGCCGCACCTGTATTGTGTTTTGTGACGGAGGTGAGCATGAAACAGTGGTTCGGGTATCAGGTAGGATATGAGTTGCTGCTCCTGAACGGATTAATTACCGGGCTTGGCCTTTGGGCCATTAGACTTCGCCGTTAACAACCAAACATATGATCATCAAGTCAGCAGAATTCATTATCAGCAATACCGATTTCCGCAAATGTCCGCAGGACGGAAAGTTTGAATATGCCTTTATCGGCCGCTCCAATGTGGGTAAATCGTCGCTCATCAACATGTTAACCAATAGGAAAGGTCTGGCCATGACTTCGTCAACACCCGGAAAGACGCTGCTGATCAATCATTTCCTGATCAACAATGAGTGGTATCTGGTCGACTTGCCCGGATATGGATATGCGCGACGGGGAAAAGAGGGGAGGGAGAAGATTCGCACCCTAATTGAGGATTACATCCTGGGTCGGGAGGCGATGACAAACCTGTTTGTGCTGGTCGATTCACGCCACGAGCCGCAGCAGATAGACCTGGAGTTTATGGAATGGCTGGGTGAGAATGGGGTACCCTTTGGCATTGTCTTCACCAAAGCCGATAAGCTGGGTTCCGGACGCCTGCAACTAAACATCAGCAACTACAAAGATAAACTACTGGAGAGCTGGGAGGAGCTGCCACCCATCTTTGTCACCTCCTCAGAGAAGGGAGCGGGTAGGGAAGAGCTGCTTGATTACATAGAAAAAATAAATCGTACTTTGTAGAGGGTTGTCACTCTGTTGGCTGTCAGATTAGCCCGATCTGCCAAAAGATCCCCCGATGATATCGAGCAACTCATTGGTGATGGATTCCTGCCGTAGTTTATTGTATTCCAGCTTGAGATCCTCTATCAGGTTGTCGGCATTGTCGGTGGCAATCTGCATGGCCGTCATGCGTGCGGCATGTTCCGAGGTGACCGAGTCGACATGAATCGTATAAAGTTTTAACCTGAGCACTTTCGGTATCAGCCGGTTCAGGATAGACTCGCTGTCGGGCTCAATGATATACTCGTCTGTGGTGATGTTTTCTTTTTTACTTTTCAGGTTTACCGGAAGGTATGGCTCATGCACTACAACCTGTGTTCCCTTACTTTGGAAATGGTGGTAAATAAGTTCTACCCGGTCAACGGTTTTATCGAGGAACATATTTGTCAGTTCGTCAGCAATAGGCCGGGTATTTTTGTAGGCCGGTTTTTCGCTGATCTCCGCGAAGTTATCCTGCACTCTTATTCCCAGATTTCTTGTGGCCTTTGCTACTTTTTCACCGATGGGGTAGATGTGTATGTTTTCATCTCCCAGGTGGCGATATGACGCAACAACAGCTTGCAGCTTGTCTATGATATCGTTGTTGAACCTGCCGGCCAGACTCGAATTGGACGAAAAAACCACGATGGCCACGCGTTCTACAGGTCTCTGATGAATAAAGGGAGATACAAACTCTTCCTGTCGGTTCAATAAGAGCTGTAGCAGGTGGTACAGTTCTTGTTCATAAGGGTAAAGATCCCTGATGATCTGCTGGGTCTTTTGCAGTTTGGCTGAGGATACCATCATCATAGCCGATGTGATCTTTTGTGTGGATCGTACCGACTGAAGTCTTCCCTTTATCTCTTTTAGTTCAGCCATTTGTCTCTTCTTTCAGTGTTCTCACCGTGTCTGCCGCCACTGTTTCGATGATCGCGGCTATCTCCACATTTATTTCACCCCGCTGCAGCTGATCCAGCACATCGCTGCGGTGACTGATATCCAGGATGGAGAGAAATTCCTTCTCAAATGCGGGAACTTTCTCCAGGGGCACATTCTTAAGCAGTCCGTGCGTTCCGCAGTAGAGGATGGCAATCTGATGTTCTATGCGCATGGGACCGTGTACAGGCTGTACGAGTAGTTCCTCATTTTTGCGTCCCTTATCAATGGCCATGGTTGTAACCGGATCCATGTCACCGCCAAATTTGGCAAATGCAGCCAGCTCCTGATATTGTGCCTGATCAATCTTTAAGGTACCTGCCACTTTCTTCATTGCTTTTACCTGTGCGTTCCCACCGACCCGGGAAACGGAGATGCCCACATTGATGGCCGGACGGATGCCCTTATTGTAGAGGTCGGTTTCCAAAAATATCTGACCATCGGTGATGGATATCACGTTGGTGGGGATGTAGGCCGATACGTCGCCTGCCTGTGTTTCAATGATGGGAAGGGCAGTGAGTGAACCTCCTCCCTTTACTTTGTCTTTCAGGGTTTCGGGAAGATCATTCATGTTGATGGCTACCTCCTCCTGTGAGATGATGCTGGCGGCTCTTTCCAACAGCCTGGAGTGCAGATAGAAGATGTCGCCGGGATAGGCCTCACGACCGGAGGGGCGTCGCAGGATGAGCGATACTTCACGGTAGGCAACAGCTTGCTTGGAGAGGTCATCGTACACCACCAGGGCATGTCGGCCCGTGTCGCGAAAATATTCGCCCGCGGCAGCACCGGCAAAAGGAGCGATGTAGCGCATGGCTGCTGAGTCGGAACCGCTGGCGGCGATAACCGTTGTGTAGTCCATTGCCCCGTTTTCGGTGAGTGTCTTGACCAGGGATGCTACGGATGAACCCTTTTGTCCGATAGAGACGTAGATACAATAGACGGGGTTTCCCTTTTCAAAATTCTCCCGCTGGTTGAGAATGGTGTCAATGGCGATGCTGGTCTTTCCGGTCTGCCGGTCGCCAATAATCAGTTCCCGCTGGCCCCGTCCTATGGGTATCATGGCATCCACTGCCTTTAGTCCCGTCTGCAACGGGGTGTTCACCGGTTGACGGAAGATGACGCCGGGTGCTTTCCGCTCCAGGGGCATCTCCACCAGTTCTCCGGTGAGAGGCCCCTTGCCGTCGATGGGTTCGCCAATGGGGGAGACCACACGGCCCAGCATACCTTCGCCCACAAACAGGGAGGCAACACGTCCCGTTCTTTTTACCGGGAAGCCCTCCTTTACGCTGCTCGAGCTACCCAGCAGAATGGCACCCACGTTGTCTTGTTCCAGGTTCATCACGATGGCCTGCAGACCATTGTCGAATTCCAGCAGCTCATTCGATTCGGCATTCTGCAGCCCGAAGATGCGTACTACGCCATCGCTCACGCTGATCACAACGCCTGTTTCATCGAATTTTACGTTGGTATCCATCCCCTCCAGTTGCATGCGCAACACTTCGGAGACTTCACTTACCCTGATTAAATTATCTGCCATCTTATCTTGATATTTCCCTATTTTTCTTGTAAATTTTTGAATCGACTCCTGATTCGGGTGAGTTCACCCTGAACGCTTGCGTCCCACCGATAGTCCCCCAGATTCAGCACAAACCCTCCGATGATATCGGCATCGACAACCGACTCAATTTCCAGCTTAGAACCGGTGATCTTCTCAATTCGTGCAATGATTTGCCGCTCCTTTGTCTCGTCGATGGAGAAGGCGGTAATCAGCGTCCCGTACTGAATATTGAACTTTTCCCGGTAGAGCTCAACAAATCGCAGGGCAATGTACTGAAGGAGTGTCTCTCTCTCATTCTTCAGAATGAGGTCGATCATCCTGTCGAGTGACGGGGGAACCGTGCCGCCGCAGGCAGTGACAATGATCTCCTTCTTATCGCGGACGGTGAGCCCCGGATTGGCAATTGAACTACGCAGTTTGGGGAAGGCAGGAAACATCTCCGACAGCAACTTCATATTCGCGTATACCTCCTTCTCCTCTCCGGATGAAATGGCATAACCGAGCAGTGAGCTTGCATATCTCGTGGAAATAAGTCCTGTGTTCATACCGTTCAGGATTTAGAAATTTCAATCTCGTCGAGCAGACGGTCTATCATCCCCATCTGATCTTCGTTTGTGATTAGTTTTTCACGCAGAATCCGTTCAGCCAGGTCTACCGATAGGCGGGAAACCTCATTGCGTATCGATCGGATGGCCTCTTCCTTCTCGGCATGTATCTGATCGCGTGCGGCGACAATAATCTTTTCTGCTTCCAGACGGGCTTCCTCCCTGGCTTGTTCTATCAGGATATTGTTTTTCCGGGCGGTCTCCTTCAGGATTATTGCCTGTTCTTTGCGTGTATTTGCCAGTAGAGCCTCACCCGTTTCTTTTACCCGGGCCAGTTCTTCCTGCGCTTTCCGTGCCGACTGGAGCGACTCTTCAATGTAGTTGTGTCTTGTATCCACCATCTTCAGGATGATTGGAAAACCGTATTTGGCCAGTACAAACAGTACAATGCCAAAAGAGAGCATCATCCAGAAAAGAAGACCGGGTTCGGGTGACAATAACGACATACAATAAAAGGATTAGAGGATAAAACCACAAACTACTACGGCAAACAGTGCCACACCCTCAATGAGGGCTGCCGAAATGATCATGTTCATGCGGATGTCGGGTGCCGATTCGGGCTGACGGGCAATCCCATCCATGGCCGAACCTCCTATCTTGCCAATGCCGTAGCCTGCACCGATGGCAGCCAGACCGATACCCAGCGCTGCACCCATTGTCCCTAATCCGCCTGCATTCGCTGCCTGCAATAATACTGTAAGTAATGTCATGATGTTGCTTTTTAGTTATTGAATTATTCTTTGTTATTTGTCTTTTATGAAAAGTGGTTTTGTTTCCTGCGCTACCCGTTTGCTGCCATGTGATGACATGCGTGCCTGACCGATGAAAACGGCCGAAAGCAGAGTAAATACATAGGCCTGAATGTAGGCGATAAGCAGTTCCACAAAATCGATAAACACGGTGAAGATCACCGAGATCACCGTCATGGAGGCGTTGATGGCACTTCCGAGGCTCACGGTGATAAAGATGAGTATGGTGAGTCCCAGTACGATGGAGTGACCTGCCATGATATTGGCAAAGAGACGGACCATTAGGGCAAAGGGTTTTGTAAGCGTGCCCACGATCTCTATCAGCGGCATTAGCGGAACCGGTACTTTTAGCCAGGTGGGTACATCGGGCCATAAGATATCCCTGTAATACGCTTTGCTGCCGCTCAGATTCACCACAAGGAAGGTGGCGACGGCAAGTACCATTGTCACCGCGATGTTTCCCGTCACGTTGGCGCCACCCGGGAATAACGGAATTAATCCCAGCAGGTTGTTGATGAAAATGAAAAAGAAAACCGTCAGCAGAAAAGGAGCATATTGCTTGTAATCATCTCCTACAGAAGGTTTAATTATTTCGTCGTGGATTGACATGATAAACATCTCCATGATGCCCGTAAAACCTTTTTTTGATTCCAGCGGGTTACGTTTCAGTGACCGTGCCACACCCATAATGATGACAATGAGCAGCAGCGAGGCTAAAAGCAGCGAGGCGGCATTTTTTGTGAGCGAGAGATCCAGCGGCCGTGTTTCATTGCCGGTCACATCTGCTTCCACTATCTTCCCTTTGTATTTCCCTTTGGTGGAAATGTAAAATCCTTTGTATGCAGTCTCGCCGTGATGAAAACGGGTGGAAGAGAAGAGATGCCACCCCGAGGTTTTGCTGTGGAGGATGATGGGAAGAGGTACTGTGATGTCTTTCTTTCCAAAGTCCACAATATGCCACTCATAGGAATCAGCCAAGTGTTCCAGTATAAATTCTTTCACGTTCAGCTCTTTTCCCGGCGATACACTGCTCTTTTCTGCAGAGACAGGGGGAGCGGTAAGCAAAAGTATAAAAGTGGCCAGGAGGCCCTTAATATGCCAGGTTTTTTTCATTAGTCTATACGCTCCCGGGGTGGTTTTTTCTGGTCCCCCTTATATTTAATATACATCTCCATTCTCATGTAAATATAGGTTTCCCAGATGAGGTTGATGAGATAAAAAATGACAAAAATGATGGCAAAATTCCGTATGTGGATTTTGTCCACGATCCAGTATATGAACAGGATTACGGCTGAAACAAAAATCTTGATCATGCGCATGAGCATGTAGGTGTTCACGATCTTCTCAGGTTTTTCGGGTGAGTTGTGATTGAAAATATAGATAAAGATAAGCCCGAGCAGGTAAAAGAAGATGGGAATAACCGGATAAGTCTCTACCAGTATATCGGGGAACAACCATTTAAGCAGAAACCACAAACCGAACCCCGTCACGAGCATCATACTTGTGTGAAAGATCAGGAAATATTTGGTCAATTTTGTCATGTCTTCAGCTTATTTTAATGTATCCGTCTTTTTCCGGTTTCAACGGTTCCTTATTTTGTCGATGAGCACGATCACCTTGTTGTGATTCGCCTCCACAAAGCCATCCGTAATCTCCATCTCACTTTCCTTTTCACCGACCGAAAATGTAAGCATCCCTTTTCTGAGCGAAGCGATGATGGGAGCATGATTGTTCAGTATCTGAAACGAACCCATTTCGCCCGGCAGGGTGACTGAATCCACTTCACCACTGAAGAATGTCTGTTCCGGAGTAACAATTTCAAGTCTCATTTCGTACTTTCGGTTTGTTTTAACAGATTATCGCCCTTTTCAATGGCCTGTTCAATGGTGCCTACATTCATGAATGCCGCTTCAGGGTAGCGATCGAGTTCCCCATCGAGGATCATTCGGAACCCATTAACGGTATCTTCAATGGAAACCATGACGCCCGGCTGACCGGTGTATTGCGCTGCCATAAAGAAAGGTTGAGACAGGAAGCGTTGTACCTTGCGCGCACGGTTTACCGTAAGCCGGTCTTCGTCGGAAAGCTCCTCCATGCCGAGGATGGAAATGATATCCTGCAGCTCCTTGTAGCGCTGTAGTATTTGCTTCACACGCATGGCGGTATTGTAATGGGCCTCCCCAACGATATGAGGTTCCAGAATGCGCGAGGAGGACTCCAGCGGATCCACTGCCGGATAGATTCCCAGTGAGGCAATCTTGCGGCTGAGTACGGTGGAGGCGTCGAGGTAGCTAAAAGTGGTTGCCGGTGCCGGGTCGGTAAGGTCATCGGCCGGCACGTAAACTGCTTGTACCGACGTGATGGAACCATATTTTGTGGAGGCAATCCTCTCTTGCAAGGTACCCATCTCCGATGCCAGTGTAGGCTGGTAACCCACAGCCGAGGGCATGCGGCCGAGCAGGGCCGATACTTCCGATCCTGCCTGCACGAAGCGGAAGATGTTGTCTATAAAGAACAGGATGTCGCTTCCTGCTCCTCCTTCATCGCGAAAAGATTCGGCTACCGCCAGCCCGGTAAGGGCGACCGATGCACGGGCTCCAGGCGGCTCATTCATCTGTCCGAAGACCAGTGTTGCCTGTGATTTTTTAATCTCTTCATAATCCACCTTACTCAGATCCCACAGGCCGGCATCCATGTTTTTTTTAAAATTATCTCCATACCTGATGACACCTGAGTCGATCATCTCCCGGAGCAGGTCGTTTCCTTCGCGGGTACGTTCACCCACACCGGCGAAGATGGAATAACCATTGTGACCTTTGGCAACATTGTTGATCAGCTCCATGATGATGACTGTCTTTCCTACGCCGGCACCGCCGAAGAGTCCGATCTTTCCTCCCTTCAGATATGGTTGAAGCAGGTCGATCACCTTGATGCCGGTGAACAGTATTTCTTCGGAAGTGATGAGGTCTTCAAAGAGGGGCGCTTTCCGGTGGATGGGATACTGTTGATCGCGGCTGAGTTTTGAAAGTCCGTCTATGGGACGGCCCACCACATTAAGCAGTCTGCCTTTGATCTGTTCACCCACGGGCACACTGATGGGGCGACCCAGCGCTTTCACGGAAAGACCGCGACTCAGTCCGTCGGTACTCTCCATGGCAACGGTGCGTACGATATTTTCCCCAATGTGTTGTTGTACCTCGAGGAAAACCTCCTGTCCGTCATATCGTTTTACATAGAGGGCGTCGTGAATGGCAGGTAATTTTATCTCCTGTGGATCAGAAAACTCAAAAAGCACGTCCACAACGGGTCCAATGATTTGGGATATACGTCCCATCAGTTTAGACATAAAAATAAGTTTTTGATTGGCCGGTCGTCGGGACTGGCCTTATGGACAAAGGTACAAAAAAAGAAATCCTAAATTAAGATTTAATATAAATTAGCAGGATTAGAAGGGAAGAGCCACAAGCGAGACTTGAACTCGCGACCCACGCGTTACGAATGCGTTACTCTACCAACTGAGCTATTGTGGCATGTGTGTATGCGGATGCAAAAGTAGTAAATATTTGGCACAACAAAAAGAAAACGGGCAGCAATTCTGCTGCCCGTTTTTCACAATGCGTTTCATTTATTTTTTAGTGTCAGCCAACTTTTTGTTTTGCTGGTTGCTCATCATCTTGTATGCTACTGGTGCAGCAACAAAGAGACTGGTAACTGTTCCCACGACAACTCCGATCAGCATGGCGAAGACGAAGCTTCGTACAGCATCACCACCGAGGAAGAGGATGCAGATGATCACGAGGATGGTACTCAGCCCGGTGTTGATGGTACGGGCAAGCGTGGCGTTCATCGAGTCGTTAAACAATGCCAGCAGTCCGCGCTTCGGATAGAGTTGCGTATATTCCCGCACACGGTCGAACACCACCACCTTGTCGTTGATGGAGTACCCCACAATGGTGAGGATGGCCGCCACAAAGGTCTGGTCTATCTCCATGGAGAAGGGCATCACCTTCCAGAGTAGTGAATAGAGGCCGATCACGGCAAATGTGTCTACAGCCAGTGCAGCCACTGTTCCCATAGAGAAGGCAAAGTTATTGAAGCGGAAGAGAATGTAAAGACCCATACAGATCAGTGCAATCGTCAATGCGAGGAAGGCATTCCGGATCATATCCTCGGCGATGCTCGGCCCCACTTTCTGGGAGCTTTGTATATGATCATCTATTGTCTGTCCGGGGGCTATATAATCCTTTAATCCCTGACCCAGGAGATCACGCAATTCCTGTTCTACATTTTCACCTTCCGTATCAATCATATAGTTGGTTGAGATGCGCACCTGGTTGCTCGAACCGATGGTGATGACACGTACCGACTCGCCAAAGATGGGCGCCAGCGCATTTTGCACTTCTCCGGTTTTCACCGGCTGGTCGAAACGCACAATGTAGTTGCGTCCTCCGGTGAAGTCAATACCCACATTCATCTTCAGCGTAAAGAGAGAAATAATGCTTACCACTACAAAAAGTGCAATGCCCAGCAATATCTTCTTGCTGTTGTGAATAAAGTTGTAGCTGTATTCTTTGAAAATCGCTTTTGAGAAAGCTGTATTGAAAGTAAGATTTTGCCATTTCCCTTTTGCAAAACGATTTTCGTAAACCAGTCGCGTCAGGAATACGGCCGTGAGGAACGATGCGGCGATACCGATGATCAGGGTGATGGCAAATCCTCTGATGGCACCTACCCCAAAGATAGCCAGAATGACACCGGTGATAATCGTCGTTAAGTTGGAGTCGAAGATGGCCGAGAAGGCATTTTTGTATCCATCCTCCAGTGCTCTACGCAGTGTCTTGCCCGCCGCGAGTTCTTCCTTAATTCGCTCATTGATCAGTACGTTCGCATCCACTGCCATGGCAAGCGATAAAATCATACCCGCAATGCCAGGGAGGGTTAGTACCGCCTGGAAGGCTGCAAGAGCACCCAGGGTAAAGAAGAAGTTCAACAGCAGTGCCCCGTTGATCACCATACCCGGGATGAAACCATATAGCATACAGGTGAAAATGAAGAGTACCACAAGGGCAATGATGAAGGAGATAAACCCGTCCTGAATGGCTTCCTGTCCCAATGAAGGGCCTACCACATCTTCCTGCACAATGCGTACACCGGCCTGCATTTTACCCGACTTGAGTACGTTCTCCAAGTCCTGCGCCTCCTGTGGCGTGAAGTTTCCTGTAATGGAGGAACGCCCACCATCGATTCGGCCGTTCACCGTGGGTGCCGAGTAAACGTAGTTGTCCAGCACAATGGCAATTGATTTGCCAATTTCAGCGCCGGTGATGGTAGACCAGCGACTGGCGCCGGCTGAGTTCATTGTCATGGTCACTTCCCAGGCAGAACCCTGCTGACCCTGGTCGGCACGTGCATTGGTGACCACATCGCCACCCAATGCGGGACCGCGTTTACTGCCGTCGCCCTTCAATGCAAACAGCTGGAAGTAGGTCTCTCGGGCGTCGATGGGCTTGAATCCCCATTTGAATCTCACATCTGCCGGGAAAATATCTTTGTACCGTTCAAGCAGGAAATTTACTGCAGCCGTATCGAGTTTGGATACACTTCCCACAATGGGCCCGGAGGCGCCGCTCATGGCAAAGTAAGGCTCGTTGAAATATTCCACGAAACTTTTCGTGATGACCNNAGGGAGTCCTGAAGCGGTGTTTCGGTCACAGCGCTGTCGGCAACCGCATCTGCAGTTTCTGCTCTTTTCGCCATGGCGTATTCGCCTGATCTGGAATTCATTTCGTTAAAGTAAACACCCAATTCACTTAGGTTGTAGGTTTTCCAGAACTCCAGATTGGCGCTTCCCTGCAGCAGGTTGCGCACACGTTCCGGCTCGGTAATACCGGGGAGCTCCACCAGAATGCGTTCGGCACGGTCCAGCCGTTGAATATTGGGGGCAACAACACCAAAACGGTCGATACGGGTAGCAAGCACGTTGAATGAATTGTCGGCTACACTCTTCAGTTCGTTACGTAATACCGAAATTACTTCGCTGTTTGATGCAGTGGGATTAACTCTGTCTCCTATCGTGATGCTGTATATGTTTGCCAGCTTTCCGTCGGGACTTATCCGTTCGTAATTTTGCTGGAACAGGGAGATGAAGTCCGACGAGCTTCCCCGGCGGTTCTGGACGATGGTCTCCTTGAGCGCCTGATTAAACAGGGGATCGTCGGTATTTGCCAATGAAGCAAGTACCTGTGATGCGTCTATTTCGAGGACGACATTCATGCCGCCTTTCAGGTCAAGACCCAGGCCAATCTCTTTTTCACGAATTTGTTTCAGTGTATAGTTCAGATACACTTTCTCCGTAGATAACGAATCAAAATAATGATTCTTCAGGGCTAAGTTTCCATTGGCGTATTGATCCGCTTTCTTGTTATACTGTCTTCCAACTATGGTGAAAGATAAGTAAAACAGACAGATAGCCGTAAGGATAATACTGAAAACTTGAATAAATCCTTTGTTTTGCATTTCAATATTACTTTTGTTTACAATTTACTATTTCTCAGGTTACTAATTAATTTGATTGCATAAAATTTAAGGCGCATGCAATGCCCCCTGGTTTTGAGCGTGCAAATATACGTTTTTTTTATCTTTTTAAGAACAATATTGCCGGATTATTTTCTGTAAAACAATCCGGCAATAAGGATCAATTTATTTTATTCAATGAAGCCTCTGTTCTTCAGCAGATATACCGGGTTGGGTTCTGCACCGCGAAACTTCTTGTAAAGTGTCATCGGATCGTCGGTATTGCCTTTCGATAGCACATTGTCGCGGAAGAGTCTGGCGGTCTCCTTGTCGAAAATTCCCTTTTCTGCAAATGCCTGGAAGGCATCGGCGTCCAGCACTTCGGCCCAGAGGTAAGCATAATAACCGGCTGAATAACCGCCGCTGAAAATGTGTGAGAAGTAGGTGCTGCGGTAGCGGGGGATGATTTCATCGATCAGGCCGATTTTAGCCATCGACTGCTTCTCGAATTCGCGCACGTCAATCACTTTCTTTTCCCGCTGCGTATGATAGTCCATGTCAAGCAGGGCGGCTGCTACAAACTCGGTGGTGGTAAAGCCCATATTGAATTTCGATGCGGCGTCTATTTTTGCAATCAGTTCATCAGGAATTACTTCCCCTGTTTGGTAATGAGTAGCGTAGAGTTTCAGCACTTCCGGATGGAATGCCCAATGCTCCATGATCTGGGAAGGGAGTTCCACAAAGTCGCGTGAGACACTGGTGCCCGATAGTCCGGCATAGTTCACGTTGGAGAGCATGCCATGCAGGGCGTGTCCGAACTCATGGAAGAGTGTTTCCACTTCGTCGAGGGTCAGCAGCGAGGGTGTTGTATCGGTGGGGCGTGTGAAGTTACCCACGTTGTAAATCAGGGGACGGATATTTTTGCCGTCGAGTACCTGTTGTCCGCGGAAGCTGCTCATCCAGGCACCTGCATTTTTGCCCGCCCGCGGGAAATAGTCGGTATAGAAAACTGAAATGTGCGAGCCGTCGGCATCGGTCACCTCATATACTTCCACTTCGGGATTGTACACGGTGATGTTGTCGAGTTTCCTGAAGTTCAGGCCATACAATTTATTGGCGACGGTGAAAACCCCTTCGCGCACGTTCTCCATCTTGAAGTAGGGTTTCAGTTCTTCTTCGTTGAGGGCATACTTCTGCTGACGCAGCTTTTCGGTATAATACCACCAGTCCCATGAAGCCAGTTTAAAGTTCCCTCCTTCGGCATCGATGAGTGCCTGCAGCGCTACAGCCTCTTTTTGGGCTTGTGCCAGGGCATACTCCCATACTTCATTGAGCAGCTTGTATACATTCTCCGCCGTTTTGGCCATGTTCTCCTCAAGGATAAAATCAGCGTGGCTTGCGTAACCCAGCATCTGTGCCTTTTCTATGCGCAGGTTGACAATGTCGTTGATATTTTGTTTGTTGTCGCTCTCATTGTCGTTATCACCCCGCATATACATGGCTTTGTAGAGTTTTTCACGCAGCTCACGCTTGTCGGCGTACTGCAGGAAGGGAAGCCAGCTTGGTTTTTGCAGACCAAATACCCATTTGCCCTCTTCACCGGCAGCCTTGGCTGCATCGGCAGCGGCCGTGATGACGCCCTCGGGGAGACCGGCAAGATCGGCTTCGTTGTCGATTACCAGTTTGTATCCGTTGGTCTCTTTCAGCAGATTATTCCCAAACTTGAGGGTGAGCGCCGACAGTTCCTTGTTGATTTCCCTGAGTCGCATTTTTTCTACTTCACCCAGCATGATACCCGAACGGACAAAATTCTTGTAGTAATCGTCCAGCAGACGGTATTGTTCAGTCGTGAGGTTCAACCCGGTGGTGTCGTCATGTACCGTTTTGATGCGGTTAAACAGTGCCTCGTTGAGGTTGATGTTGTCGTTGTGTTCCGAGAGGAGCGGAGAGAGCTCCTCAGCCAGTGCCTGAATGGAATCGTTTGTCTCCGAACTTTTCAGTCCGTAGAATACGCGGGATACCCGTGAGAGCAACCTTCCGCTGTTGTCGAGGGCAACGATCGTGTTTTCAAAGGTGGGCGCCTCCGTTTGGGCAGTAATCGCCTCAATCTCGGCAGCCTGCTCCTTCATCCCCGCTAGAAAGGCCGGCTTGAAGTCGGCAAACTCAATCCGGTCGAACGGCGGTGTACCGTATGGGGTGTCGAACTCAGTAAAAAAGATTGATCCTTTTTCGCCTGACGTAGTGCCGGCCTTTTGTGAATTGTTGCATGCCAGTAAAGCCATAAATGCAAATGTAATAAATAAGACTCTCTTCATGAGTGTAATAATTTGATGACGAACATCAGTTGTTAAATAATTTCTGTCAAAGTATTGTATGGTGCAAAGTTAATCATTTTTCTCAAAAAACGTAGGCTGCCTTGCGCATTTCACCGGCAGACGCAAAGGGGTGGGGAGGATGCAGATAACGTTTCAGAAACTGATAAACCGTAAAACGGATATCGGTTGCCTCCTTTGAATCGATGCGGTCGAATCCGTGCCCGCCCGAAGCATCCTGAAACACCTTGTATTCGAAATCTTTCTTCAGCTCCTTCAGTTTGTCGATCATCAGCTGTACCTCTTCCACATATACATCGTTGTCGTTGGTATTGGTATAGATCAGCAGTGGTTTGTTGAGATTTTCCGCATAGTGTGAGGGTGAGCGACGGGCATATTCTTCCGGATTCTCTTCAATTGATTCCCCCACATGATAAGGTGCCGTGAAATAGTCGCTGTAGCTTTTGTCGTGTGACGCAAGCCGGTTTTCCAGGTCGCTCACCGGAACCCCGGCAAATGCACATTGGTATTTATCGCCGTGCTGCAGTATCTGCATCAGTGCGATCATGCCGCCATGACTCCATCCAATCACTCCCACGCGGTGAGGATCTACCATGCTGTAGTTCTCAATCATGTAGTCGCGGCTGGTCAATACATCGTCGTTTTCACGTCCCCCGTAATCGATATTTTCGTAGGTGGCCTTTCCATAGCCGGTACTGCCCCGGTATTCGGCCGAGACGACGACGTATCCCTGGGCAATGAGTTCACGTACGATGTGATAATAATAGGTGGAGAAGTTGGCATGGATACCACTGTGAGGAAGTACGATCAGTGGATACTTTTTCTTTGGATTGATGTTTTTTGGGATAAAGACATAAGTGTAAAACTGTAATTTGTTGGTTGCGAACCGGTCATCAGGATCTTTTGGTTTCCAGCGCGGCGTACTTGTCAGCCGCACCTTGTCAATATGTGCTACATCGCCAAGCCGCTCAAACCAGAGCAGGTCATCAATCTGCTTTTCGAGGATGTCGAATCGGTGTTCATAATCGGTAATACCCTTGTCGAGATCTTCAATTTTTTTAAATAATACAGAATCGGACGATGTATTTTCAGATGGTTTAACTGATATTATGTTACCTCCCGGTTCAGGTTGGTCCATAATACATAACTGGGCAGCTCCTGCAAATAGTGGGATGTAAAGCAGAGATGCCACGAGGCTGATAAATGGTTTGTGTTTCATAAAAATCTGAATTTTATAGCCCAAAGTTAATGATAATTTTTTCAATTTTTCACTATGGTTGTCTGCACGAAAGATGACGTGGTGCAAAACGCATTGAAATTATTTAACGAAAACAGATAGTTTATTTAACTAAAAGAATTAGTTTTAAAACGAAATGTTTTAGTTATATTTGTGGCGTGATTGCAATTCATATTGAAGAGCAATGATATTTATATTTTGTTTCACTGAATAAAACAATCAAAGAGAAGGAATAAAATGCATATTATTAAAGAATTAACAGTCAGAGAAGAGGAGGTGATGAACCTGTTCTGGGAGGAAGGGCCTTTGTTTGTGAAACAGTTGGTGGAGAAATATCCCGATCCCAAGCCGCATTTCAATACCTTGTCCACATACGTGCGTTCTCTCGAAGAGAAAGGCTATTTGTCGCACGACGCATTCGGTACCACCTACCGTTATTTTCCGGTTATCACGGAGGAACAGTACCGGAACGGCAACCTGAAGAATGTGGTGAAGAAGTATTTCGATAATTCCTACCTGCATGTGGTTTCTTCGTTGATAAAAGAGGAGGACATCACCGTGGAAGAAATCCGCACGTTGTTGGAAGAGGTGGAAAAAACGAACAACAAAATATAATCATCATGGAACCTTTTCTTTATTACTTGCTACGCGCATCGGTACTGACGGTTCTGTTCTACGGCTTATACCGGCTTTTCTTTGTCCATTACACCTTTCATGCGGCCAATCGTTTCTCGTTGCTATGGATGCAGCTGATGATATCTGTGCTGCCGCTCTTTCGTTACAATCTTCTTCCTGAGCAAGCGTCAAAGGCGGAAAGTGGCATCTCTTCAATGGACTACGCTTCTCTTTCGGATGTGCCACGGGTGAGCGATCAATCAACTTTTGAAATACCATGGGTACAAATCCTGTTTGTTTTGTTCGTTGCTGGATTTCTTTTTACGGTAGTACGTTACCTGATCGCGTTGGGTCAGATTGCTGCCATCATCCGAAGATCGGGAAAAAAAACGCTGGCGGATCATACTGTATTGTGTGTCACCGACGAGCCGGTCTCTCCCTTTAGTTGGATGCGCTATGTGGTGATCACGCGTGCAGAGTTGACGGAAAACCATGAAGCAATCATTCGCCACGAGAAAGCACACATTCAATTGCATCATTCGTTCGACATGATCTTGTTCGATTTTTTTACCGCTCTCTTCTGGTTCAACCCTTTCTCATGGCTGTTGCGCCGGGAGATGCAGTCTCTCCATGAATATCAGGCCGACGAACGGGTACTTCGTCAGGGAGTCGATACCAAACAATATCAATTATTATTAATCCGCAAAAGCGCCGGCGAATTTAAGTTTGCCCTGGCAAATAATTTCCGTCAGCGCGACCTGCAAAAAAGAATCAGAATGATGAAGAAAAACAAAACAAACAGACAGATGAGATGGAACTACGCGATGGTGCTTCCTGTACTATTCCTTGCCATGACAGCTCTTTCAGCTCCGAAATTAAATGCAAAGGTAGCAGAAGTCCCGGAAGATGCAACTTTACCCGTCGATTCGGGAAAGGTGCGCCCCCGGATAGTAGGCACTTCCTTGAAAGATAATCCATTGGTGATTGTGGATGGGCAGAAAGCAACAACAGAAACTTACAACGAATTAAAATCCAATGAGATCGAATCCGTTTCTGTTTTAAAAAATGAATATGCCATAGAATTGTACGGTGGAGAGGGTCACGATGGGGTGGTTGTCATTAAAACAAAAAAGCACGATGTACATGCTGTTGCACCGGAGATCAAACTAAATGATACCACAGGAGGTGAAGTGAATATATTGATAGATGGTCTGAAAGAAGATGCACCTTTGAGAGTACGTCAGTGGAACGGAAATCAACCCTTGATTATTGTGGATGGGGAGAAAATGGCAAAGGATTTTGAACTGAAGACCGTTGATCCCAAGGAAATTGAATCCGTTTCGGTTTTGAAAAACAAAAGTGCGTTAGACATGTATGGAGAAGAGGGAAAAGAGGGTGTCATTATCATTACAAAAAAGAAATAAAGAGATACTATAAAGTAAATAACTATAATTGGGCCGAAGGGGTGTAGGCGTCGTGATAAAAGATCAGTGTGCGCTTATCCGCTTTGGCCTTGTCCATAAACCGCTTTTTCTCCTCCATGGCCACCGCCACGCTGTTGTCGTATGCCGAGAGCCAGCTGAGCGCCAGATTCAGCGAGGTGGGTACCACATCGCCCGGAAAGGCATAGTTTCCAGCTTCGGTCTCAAACAGCACTGCAATCTGGCCGGGGGTATGTCCGTCGTATAGCTCTAGCCGCACATGTTCGTTCAGTTCAATATCGCCCAGCACAAACTGCAACTGGCCAGCATCGTAAACCGGCTCAATGTTCTCGGGATAAAATGATCCCTGCTCAAAGAGCGACGGCTTCCGGTAGTTCTGCCACTGCCTCAAGCTCAGGTGGTAGGTGGCGTTGGGGTAGGTGGGGACTGCTTTCCTTCCCTCATTGAAAACGGTACTTCCCCCGCAATGGTCGAAATGCAGATGGGTGAGAATCACATCGGTCACCTCTTCCGGCTCGTAGCCAATCTTCCGGATCTCCTCACGGATATCTTTCTGATCGAAAGGCTGGAAGAATTTCAACTTCGATGCATGCTTGTCTCCCAGTCCGTTGTCGACGAGTATCCGGCGGTCGCCACTGATAATAAAAAGGCAGCGGAGCGACATCACACACATATTTTTTTCGTCCACCTTATACTTTGCCGACCAGTATTTTTTGGGTACCGGACCGAACATCACACCACCATCACCCAGGAAATAGCCCGACTCGATGATGTGAAATGAGGTGTCGTTTTGTTGAAACTTGCGCATAAAGTTGTATTTTTGTGGCAAATTTAGTGAAAAGTTTCGGGTGAACAATCATCCCGAACAGCCGACACCCTTATGAACACCCCAAAAAAACGAGACAACATTGCCGAATACCTGCTCTATATGTGGCAGACAGAGGACCTCTTGCGTGCCTGTGAACTGGATATTGATAAGGTACAGCAATCCATCATCAATTCTGCTTATCAGACAACAGAAGAACGTGATGCGGCACGCGACCGGTATGAGGGCCTTATCATCATGATGAAGTCGGAAGGCCTTCAAAAGGAGGGACACCTGCAGATCAACAAGAATGTCATCATCGAACTGACCGATCTACACCTGCTGTTGTTGAAGGATCCCAGGGAATCAGAATATATTGCCCTCTACTACAACACCCTGCCGCATATTGTGGCACTGCGGGCAAGGGGAGCCGATAAACAGGTGCCGGAACTGGAAACCTGTTTCACAGCACTCTATGGCTATATGCTCCTGAAGTTGCAACAAAGGGAGATATCCGCCGACACGCAGGCCGCCGTCACGCAGATCACTGCATTGCTGCGGCTGCTCTCGTTAAAATAT
>DFYK01000126.1 GCA_002383605.1 Proteiniphilum sp. UBA4084
CTCTCAATCTGTGGCGGCAGAAGCTGAAACAAGGTCTGTACGCCATACAGGAGTCCCGCCGGCTTATTGGCCCGGATGGTAATCTTTTGGGATGTGACATCCAGCTTGTAGCCTTCATCACCCAGGGTGGCATCCTCCTTGTTGTTGAGCGACAACGCAATATGGGCGTTACGACTGTTCTCACGCACCGTGACACTTTTACCCGGTGCGAGAGACAGCTTTTCTTTCAATAAACCGGCCACATAAGCCGTCTCTTTTCCCGAAGGAATTGATATGATCACCTCATCGGGAAGCACATAATGTCCGCCCTTTTTCAGGAGGGAGACAGGTTCGGGAATAATGGAGATGTTGCGCTCGGCCTGCTGTGCAAAACCGGCTATAAAGCAAAAAACAAATACCAGGGAGATTAAACTGCGTTTCATTTATTAAAAATATTTATTTAATTGGACAAATTTACAAAAAATCTTCGGGATTCTGGTACAAGTTTGTTCATTCAATACATTTTCTAAATTTCCGGTTAAATACTGCTTCCTTTTATACTGTATCGTCCTGATTTTTGTTTACAGTATTAACCCTTCTCTTAGAAATCTCATTTCCTTCTCTTATTTGTCTCTTACCCTTCTCTAAATCTTTTTACACATAACACTGATTATCAATTATCAAATAAGATTTCTTCTCTTAAAATGTCTAATTCCTTCTCTTATTCTTCTCTAATTTAATACTTTAAATATTCTTTCTAACCCATTTTGAATTGCTACGAGTTCCAATGTTGTTTATTAAATCCTTCTTCATATCCTGTAAAATATTATCAAGTTTCTTTCTGCGCTGCTTTTCATCCATATAATCAGGCATTTTATCCAGAAGCAAATCTTCTAATTCTTTTCTTGTCGCTGAACCGTGTATTTCGATATGCCTTAGAATAAATGATTTGAGTAGTTCAGTATTTAATCCCCTATTACGAGTGTACTGAGCCTTTTTGTCTGTTATCTTCGCTATCTGTACAGAGAATAGGGAGTATTAATTGAAGAATACTTATCTACAGACATTTGAGTAAATGACGTTTGTTTATAAGGGTAAATAACGAGGGATGTATGTTGATCATTTCTTGGAGTGTGGGGCTGAAGGGGACAATAAAGGATTCACTAATTCAACTGTACACCAGAGATTACATTCATGTAGATGATTTGTTTGATTGTGTAATTTTCATTCAAAAAAAATAGTTGAATATTCTGCTATTTTAATCGTTATAATGAAATAACAACTGATATTTCTGTTATTAAAAACATTTTATTTCTTTATTTAAAAAAGAATGATGGATTGATCTTATATATGAGAACTTGTGATCATTATCATGCCGGAAATACGAAATACCGAAAAAAATAGCTACTTTTGCAGTTTCAAAATAAGGTTTTTCAATGATAAACAGAAATTTAATTCGTACAAGGATTGTCCAGATCGTTTATTCCTGGTACCAAAATACGAATAAGGATTTGCGGAATGCCGAAAAGGAGCTCATGTTCGGACTGCAGAAATCTTACGATCTTTATTTTTATCTGCTGCTGCTGATGGTGGAACTGACCAGGGCCTATGAAAACAGGGTGGAGATGAAACGCAACAAGTATCTCCCCTCAGCGGAAGATCTGCATCCCAACACCCACCTGATCGATAACAAATTTATGCTCCAGCTCAGGGATAATGAGCAGTTTCAAAAGCAACTCAACGAACGGCCCATGGTCTGGGATGCCAACGAATCGTTCGTCAAGAACCTGCTGGACACTATCCTGGAATCAGACACCTACAGGGAGTACGCAGAAATTGCTTCCCCCACATACGACGAAGACCGTGAGTTCTGGAGAAAGTCGTTCAAGCAGTTTATCTATATGAACGAAGAGCTCGATGACATCCTCGAAGATGAATGTATTTACTGGAATGATGATGTGGAGATTGTGCAGACTTTTGTGCTGAAGACAATCAAGCGTTTCTCCGAAGAAAAGGGAACCAAACAACCGCTCCTCCCCATGTTTAAAGACAATGAGGACAGGGATTTTGCCCTCAAACTCTTGCATGATACCATCCTGAACGAAAAAAAATACAGGGAGCTGATCGACAAGCATACCGATAAATGGGATTTCGAACGCATCGCTTTTATGGATCTTATTATTATGCAAGTGGCTCTTTCAGAAATATTCACATTTGAATCGATCCCTACCAGCGTTTCTCTGAACGAATATATTGAGATTGCCAAATCATACAGTACCCCCAAAAGCGGTACATTCGTCAACGGAATATTAGATGCCATCGTGCAGGAAATAAAAGAAGAAAATCATATCTTTAAAAATTAATTACGAGTTATCAACTTTAAATATCAAATTGTATGAATATTTTATTGCAAGCAGCTCCGGGCGGAGGTATGGGTGGCGGTGGCATGACCAGTACGCTCATCATGATGGTGGCCATCATCGCTGTATTTTATTTTTTCATGATCCGTCCGCAACAAAAAAAACAAAAAGACCTGCAGAAAAGCCGTGAGGCAATGAAGGTGGGTGACAAGGTGGTTACCTCAGGTGGTATTCACGGAAGAATCAAAGAGGTGGGCGACACCTGGTTCCTGGTGGAAGTGGCCGACGGTGTAAGACTGAAATTCGAAAAAGCATCGGTTTTTGCCTCTTCAGCCGACGTGACGACGAACTAACCCTTTTGCCATGGGAATAAAGGCTTTCATCCGGAAATGGACACCCAAAGCAGAAGCATATTTCTCCACCTTCCCGTGGAAGAACCTGCTCTTCTTTTTGTTTTTCCTCGTGCTGGCCTTTATTTTCTGGTTGATGCTCTTTTTCCAGAAGGATAACGTGGAGGGCACCTACCGCATTCCGCTGAAATACACCAATATCCCGGAAGATGTGGTATTTGACAATGTACTTCCCGCCTTTATCGAAATCAGCGTGGCCGACAACGGCGTGGAAATGTTTTTGCTCGACGTCAAAAAAAGAGATTCGCTGGAGATCAACGTCAGAGAACTGACCGAGGGGGGTACCACCGAGCTTCAGGGAGACCAGTATCGCCAGCTGATTCGTTCGCAACTTGCGCCCAGCACCAACATCAGGGGTTATTATCCCATGAGCGTCTCCCTGGCCACATCCAGGCTGGAGAAAAAGGAGTTGCGCGTTGTCTTCGATGGTGAGATTACCACCAGCCGGGCCAATCTGGTGGCCGACAGTGCCCTTTTTGTTCCGGAAACGGTGATCGCATACGGCTCCGCTGAGTCACTCAAACAACTGAAGTCGGCAGTAACAGAATATACCCTGTTTAAAAACCTTCGGGCCACCTCCCAGCTGCCCATCAAAATTAACCCTGTCAAAGGTGTGAAGTTTATTCCGGCAGAGGTGGAGATTTATATCCCGATTGAAGAATATACGGAACGCACATTTGAGATTCCCATCGCTGCTATCGGCATGCCGGCGAACCTCGATGTGAAGTTTTTCCCTTCCCGTGTGAAAGTATCATTCTCGGTGACACTCGAGGAATACAAAAAGATCAAGCCTGAGGATTTTGAGATTGAACTCAACTATCGGGAGTTTCATGAAAATGAAGGAGGACGCGTGGAGCTGGAACTCACAAAGAGTCCGCCATCGGCCAACAACACACGCATCTCACCCTCTTCTGTTGAGTTTTTGTTCGAAAATAAAAACGGACGGTGATTTCGTAAAATTAACAAGGCCGTTTACCCATTAAATTTTGCCTGAATGATTACAATCGGTGTTACGGGAGGAATTGGAAGCGGCAAGTCGGTGGTTTGCGATATTTTTCGCCTGCACGGTGTTCCGGTTTATGACGCCGACAAAGAAGCCAAAGAACTGAACGATACTTCTCCCGTGATTCGTGCAGAGCTCAGCCGTCATTTCGGTGAAGGACTATACCGGGAGGGAAGGCTCGACCGCAAAGCTTTTGCATCGATCATTTTTCAGGATAAACAGAAAGTGGCGGTGGCCAATGCAATCATTCATCCCGAGCTGGCAAAAGATTTCCTGAAATGGTGCAGCAGGCAGGAACAGCATCACTCCATGGCAATCATTGATGCCGCACTGCTTTTTGAAGCCGGATTTGATAAGTGGCTCGACAAAACAATCACGGTATACGCACCCAAGGATATCCGTCTGCAACGCACCATAGCCCGCGACCACTCGTCGGCAGACAAGGTGGAGGAGCGTATGAATGCCCAGCTGCCCGAGGAAGAAAAGATCAGACGTTCAGATTTTACCATTTACAACGATAACAGCCATTCATTGATTTTGCAGGTGGCGGAAATCATGCCAAGGTTAAACTGAGTTTAAATATTTAAATATCAAATCTATGATTGAGAAAATCGGGAATAACGCCGGAAAAGTGTGGACCGTGCTCGATGAAGCAGGTCGCCAGAATGTGAAGGAAGTCAAAAAAACGACGAAACTGACCGACAAGGATCTCTACGCAGCAATCGGCTGGCTTGCCAGGGAAGGAAAAATTTCGCTGGAAGAAGTGGAAAAAGAACTTTATATTTCGTTGAACTAGCAGAAGGAGGTCGCTACGACCCTTTTTCAACATCATGTCAGAGGATAAAAAACTGCATCTGCAACTGGCTCAGCTGTTTCCCAAAGAGCAGTTGTTTACAGATGACCTGTCTCGTCTTACCAAAGGCACCGATGCGGGATTGTATCGGCTCATTCCCAAAGCTGTAGTAAAAGTAAACCGGGAGGAAGAGGTGATCCGCCTGTTGCAATTCTGTCGCCATGAAAAAGTTCCGGTCACCTTCAAAGCTGCTGGCACCAGCCTGAGCGGACAGACCATATCTGACTCCGTACTGATGGAGACCGGTGAGGGATTCTCTTTCTCAGCCATCACCGACAACGGCGCCACAGCCACTTTTGGATGCGGGTTGACAGGTAACGCGGCAAACCGCATGCTGATGCGCTATCAACGAAAGTTGGGCCCAAAGCCTGCTTCAATCAATTCGGCAAAGATTGGCGGCATCATTGCCAACAATGCCAGCGGATCGAGCTATGGCATCCGCCACAATAGCTACAATACCGTGAAGTCGATGCGGATTGTTTTTGCCGACGGATCCCTGCTCGATACGGGCGATAACGAGAGCCGCCGTGCATTCGTTTCCGACCATCCGGCACTGATCAGCGAGATCATCCGGCTTCATCGTGACGCCACGGAGAATGAGGCTCTCCGTGACAGGATCAGCCGCAAGTTTCAACTGAAAAATACCTGTGGATATGGGGTCAATGCGCTGATCGACTTCGATGATCCGGTGGAGATCATCAAGCACCTGATGATCGGCTCCGAAGGGACACTCGGCTTTGTATCGCAGGCCACTTTCGAAACGGTGCATGATGCACCCCTTAAAGCCACGTCCATGGTATATTTTGCCAACCTGCGAGACGTGAGCGAGGCCATTATACCCCTCCGCCAATGCCAGGTGAGCGCAGCAGAGCTCATGGACAGAAACGCCTTGCAGGCTGTGGAGGACCAACCCGGCATGCCGGAGGAGCTGAAGTCGCTGCCCGCGGGAGCAGCGGCATTGCTGATCGATACCTCCGCCGACGATAAGGAGACGTTGCTGGCGCAAATGAAGGAGATAGAAGAAAAGCTGGCACACCTCCAAACCCTTACGCCCATCAAATTTACCACCGACAAACATCTCTACAACCTCTACTGGAACGTACGTAACGGGTTGTTTACCTCCGCAGCCGCCACACGACCGCCCCATACGGCCTGCATAATTGAGGATGTTGCTTTCCAGGGAGAGATACTGGGCGATGCGCTGACCGATGTCCGATCGCTTCTGGTAGAGAACGGATATGAGGATGCGGTCATGTGGGGGCACCTGCTGGATGGAAATGTACATTTCACCGTATTCCCCGATATCAACAGGCCCGCAGGGGTACAAAAATATGCCACTTTCATGCAGGACCTGTGCGAACTGGTCGCAGTGAAGCACGAAGGAAGCCTGAAGGCGGAACATGGCACCGGGCGCAACATGGCTCCATTTGTAGAAAAAGAATGGGGCAGCGACATATACGCACTCATGAAAAGGATCAAGAGAGCCTTTGATCCTGACGGCATCCTGAACCCTGGCGTTGTGATCAACGACGATGAGGATGTGTTCATCCGGAACCTGAAGCGAATCCCCGAGGCGCATCCCCTCATCGACAAATGTATTGAATGCGGTTTTTGCGAAGTGGTCTGTCCCTCCAAGAACCTTACGCTCACACCGCGACAACGCATTGTGGCCTATCGCCACCTGGCTGAAAATGTCGCAACAGGTGGCAAACATTCCATCCTCAAACAGGTGGAAACTATTTCCTACCCGCTGGAACAGACCTGTGCCACCGACGGCTTGTGCGGCATTGCCTGCCCGGTAGGCATTGACACGGGCAAGCTCGTGAAGGAGCTGCGCTGGCAGCAAAACGGCCGTTTTGCAAAACAGGTGGCAAAGTTCATCGCAAACCACATGGGCGGAACCACTGCCCTGTTGCGCAAGTTATTGCGTCTGCCCCATGCCGTGGCGCGACTGACGGGATACAAGACAATGGAAGGGGTGACCAGGGGACTCTACAAAGTGGGTGCGGGAACCTTCCCGTTGTGGACAAGGTATACTCCCTCCGGCAGTAAAAAAATTGATCGTCGCCTGTTTCCGACGAACAAGGCTTCCGGAATATCCGGGACGTCCCGGACTCCCGATATTACAGATGCTCCCGATGCTCCCACGGTAGTCTATTTCTCCGCCTGCATCACCCGTTCCATGGGAGGGCCTTCATTCGGATATGAAGAAAAGGAGGATCTGCCCTCAAAGATGTTATCGGTACTGCACAAAGCAGGCTATCACGTCCTGATTCCGGGGGGAATAGACAAACTTTGCTGTGGAATGGCATTTGCCAGCAAAGGGTTTCGTGAGGAAGCAAAAATGAAGGAGCAGGAATTAAATGCAGCGTTGCTGGAGATAACGCGTAACGGCGAGCTGCCGGTCGTATGCGACATGAGTCCCTGTCTCCTGCACATGCGGGAAACACTCGACAAGCGTTTGAAGTTGTATGATCAGGTGGAGTTCATCCATGATTTTCTTTTGGATCGTCTGCAATTCATTCCCCGTCCGGTGACGGTAACGATCCACACCACCTGCAGTTCCACGAAAATGCAGCTGGCCGATAAATTCCTCGCAGTCGCCTCACGGTGTGCAGAGAAGGTAGTGGTTCCAGAAAATGTGGATTGCTGCGGTTGGGCCGGCGACAGGGGATTTTTCTATCCTGAACTGAACAACTCGGCCCTGTCGGCATTGAATCAGGGAATCCGTGATGCAGGAGAAGGGTATTCAAATAGCCGCACCTGTGAAATCGGATTATCCATCAACAGCGGCATCACCTATCAGTCGGTCATCTACCTGGTAGACAAAGCGACTNNACTATTTCATCCGGTCGAACCCTTCGCCATAGATACCCACCACGTTGCTCTGAGAAATAAACGCATTTTTATCGATCTGTTTCACGAGCCGGAATATAGAGTTGGATTCACTTCGCTTCGCCATCACGAGCAGCACTTTTTGGGGTTGTTTGGTGTACCAGCCGGTTCCCTCGAGCACAGTGCACCCGCGATGCAGCTGCAGGTTGATCTGGGTAGCGATTTCCTCATATCGTGCGGAAAAGATCAGGAACTGCACCGACTGCCTGATACCATTCAACACCCAGTCGACCGAGGTAGCCATCACCGCGATGATGATGATACCGAAAACAATGGTCTCCACACTCCGGAAGATGACATATGACGAGGCAACGATAACCAGGTCGACCCACAGCATGGTGCGTCCGGGTGTAATATTCCGGTATTTATTGATTACCAGCACAATGATGTCGGTGCCCCCACTGCTACCGTTGACCGACATCACCAGGCCTACTCCGGCACCCGCCACGATAGAGCCAATGAGTCCCGCCATCAGCGGCTCCTCCGTCATGATGGGCGTCCATTGAAAGCTTTCAAACATCCCGATAAAGGCAGTCAGGGATGCCACACCCACGATGGTTTTTACCAGAAACTCCGTACCCAGTATTCTGAAAGAGATCAGCAACAATATCGCGTTCATCACGAAAACCATAATAGACACCGGCCATTCCAACGCGTAATTGATCAGTACAGCCACACCGGTGAGACCTCCCATGACAAAATGATGGGGCATGATAAACTGCGTTACTCCCAGTGCATACATGAAAGTTCCCAGGAATATCGTCAGATAATCTTTCCAGTAAAACTTCTTCAGGCTGAATTCAGGCAATTTTTTCATTTAATTACAATGTTAGCGGTCAGCTTTCAGCTATCAGCGCTCAGCTTTCAGCTATCAGCGGTCAGCTTTTTAGGAACAAGCTTTTTACACTCAGCGGTTTACTAGTTATTGTTACATTAGCATATTGGCAAATTATTATACCACCACGTTGACAATTTTTTTCGGTACGATGATGACCTTTTTCGGTGTTTTGCCCTCCAGCCACTTTTGCGACTGGGGATGTTCCAGCACCGTTTTTTCTATCTCTTCATTGGCTGCGTCTGCAGCAAACTCGAGGATGAAGCGCGATTTCCCGTTGAAAGAGATGGCATACGGGAACGCATCTTCCTTCAGATACTCCTCGTTGCACACAGGCCACGCAGCATCACAGACAGAGGTCTCACTCCCCAGCGCATGCCACAACTCTTCCGCAAGGTGAGGCGCAAAAGGTGCCAGGCAGACCGTCAGATCACGCAAAACCTCTCTTTCCCGGCATGAGAGTGCCGTCAGTTCGTTCAGGCAAATCATGAAAGCGGAGACCGAGGTGTTAAAAGAAAAATTTTCAATATCGTACGTCACCTTTTTGATCAGTTTGTGCAACGACTTCAAAGCTTCCTTTGCAGGTTCGTCGTCGGTCACCGCCAGCATGTCCTCCCTGTAAAACAGGTTCCACACCTTGCGCAGGAAGCGGTGCACGCCGTCTATTCCGTTGGTGTCCCACGGCTTGGATTGCTCCAGCGGTCCCAAAAACATCTCGTAAAGGCGGAGCGTATCGGCACCATATTTTTCGACAATGTCATCGGGGTTGACCACGTTGTACATCGATTTCGACATCTTTTCCACGGCCCACCCGCACACATATTTACCATCCTCCAGGATAAACTCGGCTGTTTGATACTCGGGGCTCCATTGTCTGAAAGCATCCAGGTCGAGCAGATCGTTGTGTACGATGTTCACATCCACATGAATGGGAGTCACATCATATTGTTCCCTGAGGTTATACGATACAAACGTATTGGACCCTTTGATGCGGTACACGAAGTTGCTGCGTCCCTGGATCATGCCCTGGTTCACCAGCTTCTTAAAAGGCTCCTCTTCGCAGGAAACGCCCAGGTCGAACAGAAATTTATTCCAGAAGCGACTGTAAACAAGGTGTCCCGTGGCATGCTCAGTACCACCGATGTAAAGATCCACATCACGCCAGTAGGTGTTTGCCTTCTCCGACACCAGTACCTCGTTATTGTGCGGGTCCATGTAGCGCAGGTAGTAGGCCGACGAGCCGGCAAAACCGGGCATGGTATTCAGTTCGAGGGGATAGCCTTCCTTCGTCTGCCAGTTTTGGGCCCTTCCCAGCGGCGGTTCACCCGTTTCGGTGGGCAGAAACTTATCCACTTCGGGGAGCTCCAGCGGCAGCTCTCTTTCATCGAGCGTATAGGGCATCTCGCCCTTGTAATAGATAGGGAACGGCTCACCCCAGTAGCGCTGCCGTGAAAAGATGGCATCGCGCAGGCGGTAATTGATCTTGCGGTATCCCAATCCCCTTTTCTCCACCTCGTCGATGGCCGCCGGAATGGCCTGCTTCACTGTCATGCCATTCAGGAAGCCGGAGTTGACCATAATGCCTTCTTTCGCATCGAAGCTCTCTTCCGAGATGTCACATCCTTTAATAAGGGGGATGACGGGCAGATTAAAATGACGGGCGAAGGCGTAGTCGCGACTGTCATGCGCCGGCACGGCCATGATGGCACCCGTACCGTATCCCGCCAGCACGTAATCGGATATCCATATGGGAAGCTGCTCTCCCGTGAATGGATGGGTAGCATGGGAACCGGAGAAGACGCCGGTCACTGTTTTATCGGCCATGCGTTCACGCTCCGTCTTTTTCTTTGTTTTGGCAATGTAGGCATTCACTGCGTCGCGCTGCTCATCGGTGGTAAGCTGTTCCACCAGCTCACTCTCGGGAGCAAGCACCATGAAAGTTACACCGAAGATGGTATCGGCACGGGTGGTGAAGATATCAAAAGTTATCTTTTCTGAAGTCTGGAAGTGCATAACCGCCCCTTCACTGCGACCGATCCAGTTGCGCTGTGTCTCCTTGAGCGAGTCGCTCCAGGCAATCTTGTCGAGTCCCTCCAGCAGGCGCTGGGCATAGGCTGAAACGCGCAAGCACCATTGACGCATCTTGCGTTGCTCTACCGGGTAACCTCCCCGGATGGAGAGACCTTCGCTCACCTCGTCGTTGGCAAGCACGGTACCCAGCTGTGGACACCAGTTTACCACGGTGTCACCCAGATAGGCTATGCGGTAGTTCATCAGCAACTCCTGCTGTTCTTTTTCTGTCTTGCTGTTCCACTCTTCAGCGGTGAATGTCATCGGCTCGGTGCACGCCACATCCAGTCCGGCAGTACCCTGTTGGGAAAACACTTCTGCCAGCTCCGTGATGGGACGGGCCTGTTGCGCCTGGTTGCAATAATAGGAATGGAACATGCGGATGAACGCCCACTGTGTCCACTTATAATAATCAGGGTCACAGGTACGTACCTCACGGCTCCAGTCATATGAAAATCCGATCTTATCGAGTTGCTCCCGGTAGCGGTTGATGTTGTTCTCGGTGGTGATGGCGGGATGCTGGCCGGTTTGTATGGCGTATTGTTCTGCAGGAAGTCCGTAAGCATCATAGCCCATGGGATGGAGTACGTTAAATCCCTGTAGTCGTTTGTATCGCGAAAAGATATCCGAAGCGATATACCCGAGGGGATGTCCCACATGCAGTCCTGCTCCCGAAGGATAAGGGAACATGTCGAGCACGTAATATTTGGGCTTTGCACTCTCTTCCGTTACCTTGTAGGTTTGATGGTCGACCCAGTATTGCTGCCACCTTTTTTCTATTTCTCTGAAATTATAATCCATGCCTTTACTCCATTAAAAAAACGGTGCAAAGATAATGATTTAATATGAATACATCCTGTCAATCACGTCGGCATATTTTTCCAGGATCACCTTCCTGCGCAATTTTAAGGTATTGGTCAGTTCTCCGTTTTCCACGCTGAACGGGTTCGGTAGCAGTGTAATTTTCTTGATCTTTTCGTAGGAAGTAAATTGCGATTGCAGCAGCTCAATGCGGCCGAAGATTAAGTTGTGAATGTCTGGGTTGCCGACCAGCGCTTCCTTGGTTTCAAAAGCGATCTTTTGTTCCTGTGCATAAGCCACCAGGGTTTCAAAATTGGGAACAATCAGTGCACTGACGAACTTACGGTCATCTCCGATCACTGCCACCTGTTCAATGAATTTATCTTCCGAAATACGGGTTTCAATCATTTGCGGAGCAATATATTTGCCGTTGGAAGTCTTGTAAAGGTCTTTGATGCGCTCTGTGAGAATGATCTCATTGTCATCGGTCAGTGAGCCGGCATCACCGGTTCTGAAAAAACCATCTTCGGTAAAGGCGGCCGCGTTCGCTTCCGGTTTTTTATAATAACCAGCCATCACGGTATCACCTTTCACCAGGATCTCATTGTTCTCACCGATCTTCACCTCCACGTCCGGCATCACCTTTCCCACCGTACCAATCCGAAATCCGGTCATGGGAAAGCAGCTCACCGTGGCGGTTGTTTCGGTAAGGCCATAACCATAAATAAGGTGTATATCAATCGACCGCATAAAAGTATTGATCGTGTCAGAAAGGGGCGCTCCCGCCACAGGAAAAAAGTTTCCTCTTTCAATTCCGACGATCCGTTTGATCAGATGAAAGACGGTATGCCGGTAAAGATAAAACTTTATGCGATTACCCAGCGGGGCTCTTTTTCCCTCGTTTACATAATCCAGGTTATGGCGACGCCCTGTCCTCACCGCATCATTGAACAACCATTTTGTGATGCCGGAAGCGCTGTCTATATTATCTTTCACACCATCGTACACCTTCTCCCAAAAGCGTGGCACGTTGCTCATCAATGTAGGCCGCACCTGCTTGAGGGTTTTCCGTATCTCACTCGGGTCTCTGTTTACAGCAACGGTAATACCCTTGTGCAGACAGTAATAGGTCCATGCCTTTTCAAAAATATGGGTCAACGGCAAAAAACACATGGAGAGATCCTTCTCAGAGAGGTTCTGAAGTCGCATGTCGTGTATGCGACAGGCTTTGATATAATTGGCATGGGTGAGCATCACGCCTTTGGGCTCACCTGTTGTTCCGGAAGTGTAAATAATGGTAGCAAGATCACTCTCTTTTAATTGTTTCAGCCTTGAATTTACCAATGCCATCGATTCCGAATTGTCTCCGGTTGTAATAAAATCATCGAAGAAAACCGACGTCTGATCATCGGGTTTGAGCACCACTTTCGGATCAAAAATAATCAGCTTCTCCAATACGGGCAGCTCCTGCTGCACCTTATAGGCATTATTATACTGAAACTGTTCACCCACGAACAGCAGTCGGATGTTCGCGTCCTGGACGATATAACTGACCTGCATGGGCGAGGCAGTCGCATACATGGGTACCATGACCGCCTTGTTGGCATAGGCGGCAAAATCGGTGATCAGATATTTATCCATGTTCTGAGCATAAATACCCACGTTGTCGTCGGGCTGCAATCCTATCTCAGCCATTGCCTGCGCTACTTTCATGATTTTATCGGCAAAACTCTTCCATGAAAGATCGAGCCATTCTCCGGATGGCGACTGATATTTGAGCGCTGTTTTGTATTTCAACGTCAATGCTTGTTTGTGGACAAGTTCTCCAAGGTGATGGTAATTCATATAAATCCTATTATTTGCTCAAATTTACACTTTCTTTCGGATTTTTTTTGAAAAAAACTTTATTTTTGTCGTTTTGAAGTTTCTTTGTGGTTTTTTCAGGTGTAATATATCCACTTAACATTCTATGAACGCGCTGGTTAATTAACTACACTTAACTTGTTTTTTCATTGAAAAATAAAACATTGCATTTATCTTTGCATGGTTATGGAAAGACTTATCCACATAGTTATTGTCTTTTGTCTGGTGCTCTTATCTCCTGTAGCGAAAGCGCAGAGATACTATGCGGCCAACAATACCCCCGAGACAAACGGCCCTGTCTCCACCCTGTTTTTAATGCCGAACGTATATCCGGCAGTGATTATGGAGGGTGATACCATCGCCTGCATGTGGCTCTCCGATTTCATCAAATATTCTCCCATCTCCTTTCGCAGCTCCAAGGACCGGACTGCTTATACCAGATTAATCCGCGATGTAAAAAAAACACTTCCTTATGCCAAGGAGATTGCCGGCATCATCACCGAGACCTATGAATACATGGAGACCCTTCCCGATGACAAAGCACGGCAGAAGCACCTGAATAAGATGGAGAAATATCTGATGGACGCCTACACCCCCAAAATGAAGAAACTTACCCGTTCGCAGGGACAGTTGCTGATGAAACTGGTCGACAGGGAAACCAACTCCTCTTCCTATCACATCATCGATGCCTTTATGGGAAGTTTTACGGCATGGTCCTATAATATCTTTGCCGGATTATTCGGAAACAACCTGAAAACAAGATACAATCCTTACGGTGAAGATCGCGTGACCGAACGGGTATGTGTTCTCGTGGAACAAGGTGTTGTTTGATTTTTTTATTACCTTTGCATCGTTTTTATGAAACGTATGCAACTAAATTTTCTTCGGGATTTTCAACCCACGCTCATTCAATCTTTAAAGACCTACAACAAAGAAAAATTTGTGGCCGACCTCATGGCCGGATTAATTGTGGGAGTGGTGGCATTACCGCTGGCAATTGCCTTCGGAATTGCATCAGGCGTGACGCCTGAAAAAGGTATCTACACCGCCATTATAGCGGGATTTATCATCTCATTTCTAGGAGGTAGCACCGTACAGATTGGCGGTCCTACGGGAGCCTTCATCGTGATCGTCTACGGGATTGTGGAACAATACGGCGTTCAGGGACTGGCTCTCGCCACCGTGATTGCCGGTATCATGCTGGTGATGATGGGCTTTTTAAAGTTGGGCACCGTCATCCGTTTCATCCCCTACCCCATTGTGGTGGGATTCACCAGCGGCATCGCACTGACCATCTTCTCCACGCAGATGAAGGATTTTTTCGGACTCACCACCCCCAAGCTCCCTTCGGGATTTATAGAGAAATGGATCGCCTACTTCCATTATTTTTCCACCGTGAACTGGTGGGTCACCATCATTGGCGTGCTGAGTGTGGCCATCATCATCGTTACTCCGAAAATTTATAAAAAAATTCCCGGATCACTCGTGGCCATCATCGTCATGACCCTCGCTGCGTACCTGATGAAGAAATACGGCAACATAGAGGGGATTGAAACCATTGGCGACCGGTTCACCATCAACAGCCAGCTTCCAGCAGTGCAAACCATCCCATTGAATCTCGACAGCGTACGCCTGTTGTTCCCGGCCGCCTTCACCATCGCCATGCTTGGCGCCATTGAGTCACTGCTATCTGCCACGGTGGCCGACGGGGTTACCGGCAAGAAGCACAACTCCAACATGGAGCTAGTGGCACAGGGAGCTGCCAACATCATCGCTCCGTTCTTCGGCGGCATACCGGCTACCGGTGCCATTGCACGCACCATGACCAACATCAACAACGGAGGCCGCACGCCTGTTGCCGGTATCATCCACGCCATTGTCCTGTTGCTTATCGTACTCTTTCTGGGCGACCTCACAAAACACATCCCCATGGCATGCCTGGCCGGCGTGCTGGTGGTTGTAGCGTACAATATGAGTGAATGGCGTACTTTCCGCTCGCTCTCCAAACAGTCAAAGGCCACAAAGGCCATCCTGCTGACCACTTTCTTTCTGACAGTGATATTCGACCTTACCATAGCAATCGCGGTGGGATTGCTGCTGGCCGTTTTTGCTTTTCTGAAAAGAATGAATGAAAGCACGAAAATATCACACACCACCGGCAGCATCGATCTCTCGAAGGAGATGGAATCACACTCCGAGGATATGAAAGAGGAAATATTGTACTTGCCACAAGGTGTGGAGGTATATGAAATTGACGGCCCATTCTTCTTTGGCGTAGCCAACAAATTCGACGAGAAGATGCGGGAGATAGGCGATCATCCCAATATCCGTATTATCAGGATGCGCAAAGTACCGTTCATCGACTCCACGGGGTTGAACAACCTGGAGAACCTGTGTCGCAACTCCAGGAAAGAGAAGATTCAGATCATCCTTTCCGGTGTAAAAGATAATATCCGCGAAAGCTTATACCTGTCGGAAGTTCCGCAGATTGTGGGCGATGAAAACATTTGTTCGCACATCCATCTGGCCGTGAAGAGGGCCTGGGAGATAGATGCCGGACTGCAAAAAGAGCATAAACACAAACAGCATTGATACAAAAAAGACCACTTCTACTCACAGACTGGCTTCCTACCACGAAGAAAGAGATGGAACTTCGCGGGTGGGATGAGTTAGACGTAGTCTTATTCTCGGGCGACGCTTACGTGGACCACCCTTCGTTTGGGACAGCCGTCATTGGGCGGCTGCTCGAAAGCGAAGGACTCAAGGTCGCCATCGTGCCCCAACCCAACTGGCGGGACGACCTGCGCGATTTTAAAAAGATGGGTATTCCCCGCTGTTTCTTTGCTGTGACCGCCGGGGTGATGGACTCCATGATCAATCACTATACTGCCGGCAAGCGGTTGCGTTCCAACGATGCCTATACGCCCGAAGGCAGACCGGACATGCGACCCGACAGGGCGGCAACCATCTATTCTCGCATTCTCAAGGAACTTTATCCCGACGTCCCTTTGCTGATCGGTGGAATTGAGGCATCGCTGAGAAGGGTCACCCACTACGACTACTGGGACGATACCCTGCACAAAACCATTCTTGCAGACACAGGAGCCGACATGCTGATATACGGCATGGGTGAACTACCACTGAAGCAGTTGATACAAAGACTTAGTAACGGGGAGAGATTCAAAGAGATAACCGACGTTCCGCAAACAGCTTTTCTTTGTGCCAAAGAGGAAGTGCCACCCAATCTCTTCGGCGAAGAGGTGACCCTCTTTTCGCACGAAGCCTGCCTGAGCGACAAACTGAAACAAGCCAAAAATTTCCGTGTGGTAGAGGAGCAGTCCAATCGTCTTACCGCCGCACGCATCCTGCAGGAGGTAGACAACAAGATGCTGGTGGTCAATCCCCCCTACCCACCAATGAAAGAAGCAGAAATTGATGCTTCTTTCGATCTGCCCTATACCCGCCTTCCCCATCCCAAATACAAGGAAAAGACAATTCCGGCCTATGAGATGATTAAATTTTCGGTGAACCTCCACCGCGGTTGCTTCGGCGGTTGTTCCTTCTGCACCATCTCGGCACATCAGGGAAAATTTATTGCTTCCCGTTCAAAAGAATCCATCCTGGCAGAGGTGGAAAAAATCACCTGGATGCCCGGTTTCAAAGGGTATATCAGCGACTTGGGAGGTCCCTCGGCAAACATGTACCGGATGCATGGAAAAGATTTAACTATCTGTGAAAAATGTAAAAAGCCTTCCTGCATCTTCCCGAAGATATGTTTCAATCTGAATACCGACCATACCCCGTTGCTGGACATCTATCAAGCGGTGGATGCACTGCCCGGCGTGAAAAAATCATTTGTCGGCAGCGGCATTCGTTATGACATGCTGCTGCACAGGAGCAACGACGAGAAAACAAATGCATCGGCACGCAGCTATCTGCGCGAACTGATAACCCGCCACGTGTCGGGGCGACTGAAAGTAGCCCCGGAACATACCTCTGAAAATACGTTGCAGACGATGCGAAAACCCTCATTCGAGCTGTTCTCTCAATTCAAACGTATTTTTGACGAATTGAATGAAAAGGAGGCGCTCAACCAGCAGCTCATACCTTATTTTATTTCGTCACATCCCGGTTGTACCGAAGAGGATATGGCAGAACTGGCGGCCATCACGAAGAATCTCAATTTTAAGTTGGAACAGGTGCAGGACTTTACCCCATCGCCCATGACACTGGCCACGGAGATCTACTACACAGGATACCATCCCTATACCCTGAAACCTGTCTATACAGCCAGGACGAAGGAACAGAAAAACGCACAACGTCTGTTTTTCTTCTGGCATGACCCCCAGAACAAACGTTTCATCATCCGCACGCTTCAAACAATGAACAGGCCTGACCTCGTTCACAGGCTGTATCCGAGAGGTTAATGTGAAATTACAGTTATTTATTGTTAATTTTCTG
>DFYK01000029.1 GCA_002383605.1 Proteiniphilum sp. UBA4084
AGCCAACTCCCAAAGCTTTAAACTTTCGTGCCAGTGAAGGAACGGGTTCATGTTCCATGGTGTTGGGATTGAGGACGGCGTTGGTCTTTTCGTTGAAAGCGTTCACCGCACCAATCAGCATGTTGTCGGAGATGTTGTCGAGATGTCCGCGAAAACGAAGCCACGGTCCTGCCATCGATATGTGGTCGGTGGTACATTTTCCTTTTACCTTTATCAGCAGCGGCAGGTTGCTGAAATCCTTCCCATCCCATGCGGGGAAAGGCTCCAGCTTTTGCAGCCTGTTGGAAGCAGGATCAATGGATACCTGCACCTCCTTGCCATCGGGCGACGGTGCCAGGTAACCCGCATCCTTGACGTCATAGCCCAGGGGTGGCATCTCATAGCCTGTGGGTTCGGCCAGCTTCACCTGCTTCCCTTCCGCGTTCTCCAACGTGTCGGTCAGCGGGTTAAAGCAAAGGTCACCAGCAATGGTCAATGCAGCCACCAGCTCGGGCGATGTCACAAAGGCATGGGTGTTGGGGTTGCCATCGTTGCGCTTGGCAAAATTACGGTTGAAGGAGGTGACAATGGAGTTGGAACGTTCCGTGGCCTCCTCATCGCGTTTCCATTGACCGATGCAGGGGCCGCAGGCATTGGCAATGATGGTGGCGCCGGCCTCTTCAAACATCTGAAGGATGCCGTCACGCTCTGCGGTATAACGTATTTGCTCCGACCCGGGATTGATGAGAAACTGTGCCTTCACCGGCACATGCTCATCACGTGCCTGCTTCACGATGGAAACGGCGCGGGTAAGATCTTCATAAGAGGAGTTGGTGCATGATCCAATGAGGCCCACCTCCATCCTGCGGGGGTAGTTGCTTTTCTTCACCGCCTCGCCAAACTCGGAGATGGTATAAGCTGCATCGGGTGTAAATGGCCCGTTGATATGGGGTTCAAGTTCGGAGAGATTGATCTCGATCAGCTGATCGTAATATTTTTCGGGATTGACCACCACCTCGGGATCGGGCTGCAGGTATTCCATGATCGCCCGTGCCGCATCGGCCACTTCTTTTCTGCCGGTCTGCTCCAGATAGGCAGCCGACTTCTGGTCGAAAGGAAAGATGGAGGTCGTCGCTCCCACCTCGGCACCCATATTGCAGATAGTACCCTTGCCTGTTGCCGAGAGCGATGCAGCTCCCTCGCCGAAGTATTCAATGACCGCATTGGTGCCCCCTTTCACAGTGAGAATGCCGGCCACTTTCAGGATCACATCCTTGGGTGCACTCCAGCCGGAGAGTTTGCCGGTAAGCTTCACACCAATCAGTTTGGGCATCTTCAGTTCCCAGGGCAGACCGGCCATCACATCCACCGCGTCTGCTCCACCCACGCCAATGGCGATCATGCCCAGTCCACCGGCATTGGGGGTATGCGAATCGGTGCCGATCATCATTCCACCCGGAAAAGCGTAGTTTTCCAGCACCACCTGGTGGATGATGCCTGCGCCCGGTTTCCAGAATCCTATTCCATATTTGTTGGATACATCGCGCAGAAATTCAAATACCTCGCGGTTGGTAACGTTCGCTGTCTGCAGGTCGGTCTCCGCATTTTTATAGGCCTGAATCAGGTGGTCGCAGTGCACTGTGGAGGGAACGGCCACAGTGGTGCGGCCAGAGTTCATCAACTGCAGCAGTGCCATCTGGGCTGTGGCGTCCTGCATGGCCACCCGGTCGGGTGCAAAGTCTACATAGTCGTTTGCGCGCTGATAGTCCTTCAGCGGCGTTCCCGGCGAAAGGTGGGCAAAGAGAATCTTCTCTGTCAGCGTGAGCGGACGTTGTAAAACTGTTTTGGCCTGTTTAATTTTTTCCGGCAGATGTGCGTACACATCACGAATCATGTCAATATCGAATATCATACAATTCAGGTATATAAAAAATATGTGTTTAATCTGACTACAAATTGCTGTGATCCATTTTTTAACAAATTTGTACGGGAAATGTTCGTGCAAAAAGCAGGTAATTCCTGAACAACACACAACGATGCGTTTAGTTCACAAAAACATTGCCAATTCACAAAAATAATCCGTAACTTTGCGGTCTGAAAGAAACAGAAGAGTAAATTCAGATTTAATTTACCATAGTTTCATGATTGAACACGAGGGAATTATCGAAAAGATCAACGGAAACCACATTACCGTCCGTATTTTACAGCAGTCGGCGTGCAGTGCATGTCATGCCAAAGGTGCGTGCATGGCTGCCGATATGAAAGAGAAGCTGGTAGATGTCTCCGACAACAGCGGTCTTTATCGTGAGCAGGAGCTGGTGGTTGTAACCGGTAGGGAGTCTGTCGGCTACAAAGCCGTCTTGTGGGCTTTTGTTTTTCCCCTGATCTTGCTGATCGGGATGCTGGTGCTGGGCACTTCGGCATGGCACTTCAACGAAACAGAAGCGGCCCTGGGCTCTATCCTGATCCTGGTACCCTATTATTTCCTCCTCTATCTATTGCGTCACAAGATGGCGAACACGTTCAGATTCAGCATTAAAAAAACAAATTAATCATCGAATATGAGTGTATTATTAACTGCCGTTGCTACATTGGGCGCCATTGGCGCCGGAAGCGCGGCCATCCTATACATGGTGGGACAGAAATTTAAGGTTGAAGAAGACCCCCGCATACAGGAGGTTCAGGATTCTTTACCGGCTGCCAACTGTGGGGGATGTGGTTTTCCCGGATGCGCCTCATTCGCGTCGGCCTGCGTGAAGGCTGAGTCGATGGACGACCTCTTCTGCCCGGTGGGGGGACAGGATACGATGGATAAAGTGGCTACCCTCCTCGGCAGAAAAGCGCCCGTTGCAGCAAAAAAAATAGCGGTCGTCCGCTGTAGTGGCACCTGTGACTCCCGTCCGCGTCTTAACCTCTACGACGGAGCCTCAAATTGTACCATCGCCTCGGCTTTGTACGGAGGCGACACCGGCTGCTCCTTCGGCTGCCTGGGGTTGGGCGACTGCGTGGATTCCTGTACTTTCGATGCGATACACATCAACCCCGTGACCCTGCTTCCGGAAGTGGTAGAGGACAAATGTACGGCCTGCGGTGCCTGTGTGAAGGCATGCCCCAAGGATATTATTGAACTCCGCAAACAGGGACCCAAATCGCGCCGCATCTACGTGAGTTGTGTCAACAAGGACAAGGGTGGCGTGGCCAAAAAGGCATGTGACGTAGCCTGCATCGGATGCAGCAAGTGTCAGCAGGTATGTCCCTTTGAAGCCATCACCATCGAAAACAACCTGGCATTCATCATCGATGACAAGTGTCGTCTCTGCCGCAAGT
>DFYK01000095.1 GCA_002383605.1 Proteiniphilum sp. UBA4084
TTAGTTTTACACAAAGATATGTTATAGTTTTGTAAGTTACAAATTTATAACTTAGTATTTTATAACTTGCAAAATACTGAGATTTTTCCTGATTTGATTTTACAATGTAAAAGGCCTATATTTGTAGAAAATCAAAAATCATTATGTTTCAAAAATTGGTGGCGATAGAGCCTACAAGCCTGAACCCATCGGCGGAGAAAGAATTATACTCTTTTGCCAACGAAGTCATTTTATTTTCCGATATACCCGGGAGTGACAACGAGATCGCAGCACGTATCGGCGATGCCGATGCGGTATTGCTGAGTTATACCACCCAACTCGGGAAGGCTGCTTTGGAGCAGTGTCCCAATGTAAAGTATATTGGCATGTGCAACTCACTCTACTCTCCGGAGAGCGCCAATGTGGATATATATTATGCGAATAGCCGGGGAATTACCGTCACCGGTATCCGCGATTATGGCGATGAGGGTGTGGTGGAGTATGTCATCAGCGAACTGGTTCGCTGCTTCCATGGCTTTGATCAGGACCCCTGGAACAGCATGGCAAGAGAGATTACAGGACTGAAGGCAGGGATCGTCGGACTCGGTAAATCGGGCGGCATGATTGCCGATGCACTCCACTTTTTTGGGGCTGAGATCAGCTATTTTGCCCGCAGCGAAAAGGAGGATGTCAAAGCAAAAGGATATCGTTTCCTTTCGTTGGATGAACTGCTCGCAGAAAGCGAAATGATCTGCTGCTGCCTTAACCGGAACACCGTGCTGCTGCATGCACCACAGTTTGAAAAGTTGGGGAACAAAAAGATACTGTTCAACACCGGGCTGTCGCCCGCGTGGGATGAAGAACCATTTTTGAAGTGGTTGTCGGGAGATAACCTCTGTTTTTGCGATACCGTAGGTGCATTGGGAGGCGAACATCTGCTCAACCACCCCCACGTCCGCTGCATGCAGGTATCCACCGGTCGTACCCGTCAGGCATTCGACCGGTTAAGCGAGAAGGTGCTACAGAATCTTTCCAACTTTACCGGAATCAAAATACAATAGGCGAGACGATATTCTGTAATGTAGCTACGACCGACCATCCGGCAATTTCGGAAGTGGCGCTGAAGACATCCACCACGGCGTGTACCTGATCATTTTGTATCTCCACCCGTTGTCTGTCGCCTGCTGCGAAACGGGGAGTTGACTCCATGGTCACCTGTAGTTTCTCGGGGCCGACTGTTGCAAGAGAGGCAGCCACTGCCACATTCAGACCGGTGGGAAATACCCCTATTGCTTCCCTGGCCGTACCGGAAAAGACCTGTTTGTTTTCGGCTTCCATCTCAGCACTGTAGAAATGCGATCTCCTGAATGCACGCACCCCTTTTTCATTGAAGAAACGGGCGGAGGCATTTCCCATCAGCGTGGCTGTTCGCAATACGTCGAACCCTCCCGTAGCTCCTGAAGCGAGATATACCCGTGCACCATGTGCTGTAGCTGTTTCCTTCACTGCTTCCAGAAAACTGATATCGGCCAGTGCGCCAATGGACAAAGTCACAATGGAAGTACCATTTTTCAGGGTTGGGAACGTAAGCTCCTTCATCGCCACGGGTGAAGCAGCCTCCACCAGAAAATCGGGTTTTAAAGCGAGCAGTTCTTCCAGTGAAGTACACGCTTTGCAGACCCTTCCCGCCTGCTCCATCTTCGCAGCCAGCCTCTCGGCCTTTGCCGCAGTCCGCGAATATATGCCCACCAGATCATACTCGGGCAACAACCCGTTTAACAGGGCATCCGCCACAATATCGGCCAGATAACCACAACCTACAATCACAAGTTTTTTCATGCTGGCAAAGATACCGCCTTTCGGATAAATTCCCAAATAGCCATTCATAGAAAATGAAAACTCCCTAAGTCACGTTATTAATCCCTTTATTGCTTAATCGCTCAAAATAAACTGAGATAATTTCTTAAACAAAATAATTACAGTAAATTTGAGGAAATGAAACGACTCACACGAAAAATAAGAAAAAGAATGCGAATTTTTGCGATTACCCCCATTATCGGATTATTTTATTTAATCTCCATATCTGTCTGCGGACAAGACAAGATAGACATTCCGGACAGATATCTCCCCGGAAATAAACAGATTTATCAAAAAGGCTGGATCGACTTCAACAAAAATGGGAGAATGGATGTCTATGAAAATTCGGAAGCAGATATCGAGAAACGGATTGCTGATCTGATCAGCCAAATGACACTGGAAGAGAAGACCAATCAGATGGTCACCCTCTACGGATACGGCAGGGTGCTGGAAGACGACCTTCCCACCCCGGAATGGAAAAACAGGCTTTGGAAAGACGGGATAGGTGCCATAGACGAACACCTGAACGGCTTCCGTCAGTGGGGACTTCCACCCTCTGACAACCCTTATGTCTGGCCGGCGTCACGCCACGCCTGGGCGTTGAATGAGGTACAGCGTTTTTTCATTGAAGAGACACGGTTGGGAATTCCGGTGGATTTCACAAACGAAGGCATCCGGGGTGTGGAAAGCTACATGGCCACCAATTTCCCCACACAACTGGGACTAGGTCATACATGGAACAAAGATCTTGTGGAGAAGGTGGGTTATATTACCGGCCGGGAAGCACGACTTCTGGGCTATACCAACGTATATGCGCCCATCCTCGATGTTGGCCGTGACCAACGGTGGGGCAGATACGAAGAGGTATACGGGGAGAGTCCCTTTTTGGTGGCCGAGCTGGGTATATCCATGGTTCAGGGGCTACAAAAAGATTTCCAGGTCGCCTCAACCGGAAAGCACTATGCCGCCTACAGCAATAATAAGGGAGGCAGGGAAGGCATGTCGCGAGTAGACCCGCAAATGTCGCCACGGGAAGTGGAGAATGTGCACATGTACCCCTGGGAGCGGGTAATCAGGGAGGCAGGGTTGCTGGGTGTGATGAGCGCCTACAACGATTATGACGGTTTCCCTATCCAGAGTAGCTACTACTGGCTCACCACCCGGCTAAGAAAAGAGATGGGCTTTAGGGGCTACGTCGTCTCCGACAGCGACGCTGTGGAATACCTCTACTCCAAACACGGTACCGCATCCGACATGAAAGAGGCGGTATACCAGTCGGTGATGGCCGGCCTCAATGTGCGTTGTACCTTCCGCTCGCCCGACTCCTATGTGTTACCGCTGCGTGATCTGATCCGGGAAGGGGCGATTGACATGGAGACGATCGACGAGAGGGTAAGAGATATTCTACGGGTGAAATTCCTCGTGGGTCTGTTTGACTCCCCCTATCAAACAGATCTGAAACAGGCCGATGCCGAAGTTAATTCGGAAGAGCATCAGAAGGTAGCGCTTCAAGCCTCGCGTGAGAGCATCGTATTATTAAAAAACAACAAAAACATCTTGCCCCTGAAAAAGGCAGACATTCAAACCATCGCCGTATGCGGACCGAATGCCGACGATGCCTCTTATTCCCTGACCCACTACGGTCCTCTGGCCGTGGAGGTGAAAACCGTATTGAACGGAATCCGAGACAAGGCAGGAGACGACATTGAAGTACTGTACACAAAAGGGTGCAACATCGTGGATGCACACTGGCCGGACTCGGAAATTATCGATTACCCGATCACGGACGTGGAACAAGCCGAGATTGACAAAGCCGTGGCCAACGCCATGAAAAGCGATGTGGCTGTGGTGGTGCTGGGAGGAAACAGCCGTACTGCCGGTGAAAACAAGTCCCGGACATCACTTGATCTGCCTGGACGGCAACTCGATTTATTAAAAGCAATTCATGCTACGGGCAAACCCGTGGTGCTGGTTCTGATTAACGGGCGTCCCCTGTCCATCAACTGGGCAGACAGGAATATCCCGGGAATTATTGAAGCATGGTATCCCGGATCACAGGGAGGAACGGCCGTAGCCGAAGTACTCTTCGGGGATTATAACCCGGGAGGGAAACTGACCGTAACCTTCCCCAAGACTGTGGGACAGATTCCGTTCAACTTCCCGGCAAAACCAGCTTCACAAGTCGACGGTGGACGTACTCCCGGTCTAAATGGGAACCAGAGCCGAGTGAACGGAGCCTTGTATCCTTTTGGATATGGCCTGAGCTACACCACCTTTGCCTATTCAGACCTGCAGCTTTCGAAAGAAGACATTACCGACAAAGAGAGCATTTTCGTCACAGTAAAAGTAAAAAATACCGGCAACCTGGCCGGCGATGAAGTTGTGCAACTCTACACCAGGGATGTATTAAGTTCGGTCACCACCTATGAGAAGAACCTGCGTGGTTTCGAAAGGATTCACCTGCAGCCCGGTGAGGAAAAGGAGATACAGTTTGACATTCACCCCCGCGATTTAAAACTTTTGAATAGTGACAACGAGTGGGTAATTGAACCGGGTGAATTCAGGGTGATGATCGGCGCCTCGTCGGAGGATATCAGGCTGAGCCAATCTTTCTTCGTGCTGGGAGAAGGATTCGACAAATACAAGCTGGTAGCAACCCCGTTGGTGACTTCCGATCCGCAGACCTCTGACGCACTGAATGTACTGGACAAAGACCAGGACTCATTTTGGGAAGGACATACAGGATACTTTCTTACCTTCCCGCTGAACGAAAACATACCGCTGGATCACATCGCAATACGTTGGCACAAAGAGAGTGACCCGCAGGCAGTTTTTGAAATACAGATATCCAGTGGCGGCGGACAGTTTATCACCGTCTTCAAAGGTTCGCCTATGGAATTAAACAAAGTAAAAAAATACAGATTCAATGAGACTGCCGGTACAGATCTGAGAATCAAAATTTTATCGGGTCATGTAAAAATCTCCAACATTGAGTTTACCCAATAAAAGTAACCAAAAGAAGATATTAAATGATGAAAAAGACTTTGACTCTTTTGATGATAATGCTGGTAAGCGCGCCCGGTGCTTCCGCACAAGAAATCACCCCCCGCCCGAATCATTATGAGACCCAGGCGGGTACGGTAAACTTACCGCGGACAATCACCATCACCGCCGACAATGAATTCGACGATCTGATTCCGGATTTCGTGGAGACTGCCCAAAAGTTTTCGATCCGCACACAGACGAAAAAGAAAAACGGATTCATCCGGCTCACCAAAAATAAGGCACTCAACAATCCGGAAGAATACCGGATAAGGATTGCCCCAACAGGCATCCTCATTGAAGCCGGCTCCTCAAACGGTTGTTTCTACGGCCTGCAGTCAACCTTGCAGTTAATTATCAGTGCCGGCAAGGAAGGGACCCTGCCCCTGGCCGTCATTCAGGATAAACCCCGTTTTGGCTGGAGAGGTGTGATGGTGGACGAATCCCGTCATTTTATCGGAAAAGCGGAAATTATGAGGTTGCTGGACTTTATGGCGATGTATAAGCTCAATAAATTTCACTGGCACCTTACCGATTCACAAGGATGGCGCATCGAGATCAAAAAATATCCGCTGCTGAC
>DFYK01000067.1 GCA_002383605.1 Proteiniphilum sp. UBA4084
CTGCCGGGAATTGCCGTAATGCCGTCATTCAAAGGATATGGAATGGTTGTGCGGCATGCAATGTAACGACCCGTTACGTTTTCCTCACCATAATCGCCGGTAAAAACACGCAGTCCTTTTGAACTGGATTCGGCCACCACTTCGGTATATTTGCATTCTATCGCCGTGAAACGTCCGTTTCGTTCAATAATCAAATCAACCTCGTCGCCCCCGGATGTTCTCCAAAACCACATGGGAACATTACGGCCGCGAGACGCGAAGGTCTTGAATGCTTCCATGATGACATACGTTTCCCACAAAGCGCCAACCGAAGGATGCCGCTCCACAGCTTGCCAATTTTCAAAACCCATCAGAAACGCAGCAAGACCCGTATCGCACATATAAAGTTTGGGGGCTTTCACCAGGCGTTTTGAAACATTGCGGAAATAGGGTTCCAACAGAATGACTTGTCCCGATGCCTGCAGTACGGAAATCCATTTTTTAGCTGTATTTGGCGCAACACCGACATCGCGTGCCAGATCTGAATAAGACAGAATCTGTGCCGTCCTTGCAGCCACTGCGCGCAGGAAACGATCAAAGTCGCGCAGGCTGCCGACATTTAGAATATTACGGACATCCCTTTCCAAATAAGTGGTCAGATAGGCGTTGTACCAGAAATGTCGATCCAATTCCGGACGGGCATGAAGTTCCGGATAGCCACCATAAAACAGGGGATCATTATCTTTATATGCCTTTTCGCCTTTGAAAGAATACAATTCGTCCGCGGAAAGATTCATGACGGACAACATGCCGCAACGACCGGCCAGACTTTCCGAGATTCCTTCCATCAGCGGAAATATTTGTGAACCTGTCAAAATGAAGCGTCCCGGTTTTCGATCTGCATCGATCATTGTCTTTAAATACCGGAAAAGGGAAGGCGTATACTGAATTTCGTCAATAATGAGCGGGGGACCATGCTCACGGAAAAATGCCTCGGGATTTTTTTCCGCTTGAACCGCCATAGCGGGAAGATCGAGAGAGACGTAGTTTAAATCCGGGAAAACATGTTGAACCAGCGCTGTTTTACCCACCTGCCGCGCACCGGTAACGACAACTGCCGGAAACTGTGCAAAAAGAGCTTTTAATGTACTATCGTATTTTCTTGCTATCCACATGATGATATTTTGCAATATGATTGCAAAAATGTCAAATGAACAATATCATGATAAAATAATTATGTTTTCAAGATAATCCATCAGATTTACAGCTTCGAGAGCTTTGAGCTTTGAACGTAGAACTTTGAACGTAGAACTTTGAACTTTATTCCCCTCTGCCCTCTGACTTTTTTTCTCCCCTATAGCCTATGGCCCATCGCCTATTGCCTGTCGCCCATAAACTCTTCCATTGTCGCCTGTCCCGGCTGGCTGATTCCCTCTCGTTTCAGGATTTTCCAGATAGTCATCGCAATGATCTTGATATCCAGCCATAATGATTGATTGTCCACATACCAGACATCCATCTGAAATTTTTCTTCCCAGGTAATGGCATTGCGGCCGTTGACCTGCGGCCAGCCGGCCTGCCCAGTGTAATCTGAAAGCCATTTCACCGGGGTGATGCCCGGCCGCATTTCATGCTACGCGTCTGGTGAGGTAGCATAACTCTCCAATTTCATAAGCCAATCATCAAAATGCCGGCATGACTGCCTTATTTGCTGCACGCCAATACGGTGCGTTACCAAAGGGCCATGCAGAGTTTTTCTGTAGGCCGGGAAAAGTGATTTAATCCTTTTTGAGGGAGCTGATTCAGGCCCCTCATTGATTTCTTCCGGGGAAGGAAATTCCTTTATAATCGCTGCAAATTCAGATTCTTTCTCTTTTTCGGTCATAACTTTCGGCAATTCACTGGGCGAAGAAAACAGCCATGCCTCAAATTCATGCAGGGCCAAGAAAGGAAGGAAATTTGATGGACTGCCAAAATGCCCTGCAATTGCATCCTCAATATGTTTCACCCTTTTCAATGCCGATGCGTTGGGGCGCGTGCTCATACCCGGGAAATCATTCGGCAACGCATAGTAGTCGAGCATTGTCGTAACCAGCGCGTCACCGGCGCTATTCAATAAGCGATGAACATCATTCTTGAATTTTGCAAAATTCGTAACGCCGCCCTTGAAATTGGGACCATCCTTAACCCGCTTTGTCACCAAAATCGTAGGATAAAAATAGATGCCACGCCCCTCGTAATCTGGCTGCAGAACATCCTTGACAAACCGCTCTTCCGTATGCCCCTCCACAAGCAGTAGAATTCTTTTATTCATGGCCTTGCGCCCAGCACATTCTTTTCCCATAATTCACCTAAGCCGTAATCGTCGAGCCATGCGCTCATATCGGAGCGACTTAGATGCCGGAATACGCTTTGACCATCTTCCCGATCGACAGTCCAGACATGTTCAGGTTCAAACTGGTTGACTAATGTCACCGACTGCGTGGAAACGATAACCTGGGTGCGCGTTGCCGCCGATGAGATCAGCGCCGCCAATAAAGTAATGGCAGCCGGGTGCAAACCAAGTTCCGGTTCGTCAAGTAAGATAATGGCAGGAAATTGCGGTTGCATCAGCAATGTGGCCAGACATATAAACCGCAAGGTGCCATCCGAAAAAGACGCTGCATTAAAATAGGCGTCACTTCCTTTTTCCCGCCATTCCAGCATGATTTTTGATTCGTTCA
>DFYK01000083.1 GCA_002383605.1 Proteiniphilum sp. UBA4084
GATGTATGATATTAATTACTGTTATTATTTAGAGAACTTCCACCAGTCAAAATAGAAAAGATCTTTCTCACCCCTGAATACAAAATACAAGTCATGAATCCCGCTGACACTTTTCACAGGAGCCGAAACAACCTTCCAAATACCTGCTTCACGGGATCCGTTGATATCGACTGAGGCAATAGTCGGACCGTCGATGGTGCCCGAATGAATCTCAATTTTTCCGCCATAAAGAGGTGAGATACCCACCTCTATGGTTCCTGCTCCTTTCCCAAAGTCAACCCCTTTTACCAGCATATAGTCGCCATGGTTGATGGATGTTACATACAAGTGATCGGCAATCTTTTTACCCCGGGCCCAATCGAAATCTCCTTCCCATTCTGTTTCGAAGTGTGTTTTCAGGCCTTCGCTCCAGGCCATTGTCTCAGCTTCCACACGCGTAAATGGATCAAGCACACCCACCTGTTTGGGTCCTTCCACCGAAAAGTAAGTGCGGTTTTGGATGGTCCCATCAGAATTATAGACCATTTCATCCATATCCACCGAGCGACGTTCATAGAATTTGGGCGTCATCTTTTTCAATAAATCGTAACTATGCCCGAAACAATATGATTTCCCTTTGAACTCAATAATACCCGGGTGATTTCCACGGGTCTTTTCCGAAGCATCCACAATCATCCCTTTATATTCCCATGCTCCTGTGGGTGAAGTACTCATGGCATAACCAATGCCTTCAGGGCAGCAGGTAGAGGCATATGCCATGTAATAAATACCATTACGTTTCCACACCCACGGTCCTTCCTGGTAGTTTGCAGGAGTGGTGGGGTCTTGCGTGATCTCGCCCGAGTAGGAAATCATATCTTCGTTCAGTTTCACCCAATAGACCTGGGGATTACCCCAGTACATATAGGCTTGTCCATCCTCGTCAATCAATATGGTTGGATCGATATCGTGGCTGCTGTTTTTGATCAAGGGTTTCCCAAGCGGGTCTTTAAAAGGACCATAAGGGGTGTCGGCCACCAAAACACCAATCCCAACTCCGCCCGGCATGGGGCAATAGAGATAAAATTTCCCGTTGCGTTCGACACACTGCACTGCCCAGGCACCGTTCTCATAAGGGACCCAGGCGAAATCCTTCAACGAGGCAACCACCCCATGTTCGGTCCAGTTTACCATGTCGGTGGACGAATAGAGAAGCCAGTCCTGCATCTTGAAACCCATGGCATCATCCTCGTCGTGCGAGGTGTAGAGAAATACCGTGTCGTTATATACCAAGGGTGCCGGGTCGGCAGTGTATTTAGTTTGGATAAGTGGATTCTGTGCTCCGATTGGGAGTGTAGCGACAACTACTGCACCCACATAGAGAATTTTATAGAATGTGTTTTTGATTCCGTTCATTGTACGCTATTTTATTGATAAGTTTCACTCTTATTGTTTGATGACAAAACCGCCTTTGGGCTGCAGAGTGACGTTCACCTTGCCGTTTTTATTGATTTTGTTGCTGGTGACAATTGCTTCCTGGNNGCTGTTGTCAGAATAGATATTCACTTTTTTCCCTGCAATCATGGGCAGGTTTAGCTCCAGCTCCAGCGGCTGTTCCAGGGCATTCACCCCTGCAACGTACCACTGTTCCCCGTGACGGCGTGCAATGACCGAAAACTTNNCCGGGATAGCCGTCAATATACAATGTCTCATCCCAGGTAGTGGGAATCTCTCTCATGAAGTCAATCAGCGATCCAGGTGCGTCAGTCAGATTGTTGGGGGTTAGCGCAAACATCTGAACCGGGTTTTGAAAGAGGATGCCGGTAGCGATCTGAAACAGATCGGTGGTAAGTCGTTGTTGTCCCCTGCTGTTTCCCCTGTTGAGGAATTTATTCATAAAGACCCCTCCGAACTCCATGCTCCCAACGCTATTGCGGATAAAAGGGTGCAAGGTCGCGTAAAATGCTTCTTTCTCCCGCACGTCCTGAGAAAAGATCAGCATCTCGGAGGCGAGTACTGCCTCGCTACCCACAAAGTTGGGGTACATCCGCTCCCATCCTCGTGGAAGGGTGCAGCCGTGGAAGATGATCATCAGTCCGTAGTCATTGGCGTCGGAGAGAATATCTTCGTAAAAACGCATCGTCTCCTGCTTGTCGCCCCCGAAGAAATCGACTTTAAGCCCCTTCACTCCCACTTCTTTCAACCATTTCATCTCTTTTTTTCGGGCGATGGAGGTGTTCATCCTGTTTCTGGGCCCTTGTGGTGCATCATTGAATCCTCCGTTGGAGTTGTACCAGAGGAAGACGTTTACACCCTTTGAGCGAGCATAGTCGATCAGCTCCTCCATTTTTTCGTAGCCGATGTTGGAATCCCACAGGGCATCAATCAGAATATATTCATAATTCATTTCCGCTGCCAGGTCGATGTATCTCACCTGATCATCCCAGTTCATGCTCTGATCCTGCCAGACGATCCAACTCCAGGNNGTAGAGCGGCTCTACCAGGTCGAAGGGGATGGTAGTTTCCACGATGGGTTTCAGGCTGTTGCCCACCGTGATGGTGCGCCAGGGGGTCACGCCGGGGAGCGGGATTTGCGCTCCGCTACTGCCAAATCCGTTGTTTTGTCTCATATCCGGATATTCAATTCTGTATAAACCCTCTTTTGTGCCATCGCTCAGGTGGGAGGCACAGTACTGACTGGTTACGCCGGTCTCGGAGATCAGTGCCCAGCCGTTGTTCCCGATGCGAAAGAGGCCCGGAAGGACATAGCCCAGGTTGCCATGGGTCGGTTTACCCACCGGTTCATCATTGGTATAGCCGCTTTCGTAGCTGGGTGAGGTTCTGGCAAAGGCGCCCATGGCCCCCATCATCGGAGAGAGAAAGGTGGTCGTGAATTCCGGGAACTTGAATCCGGTTGCTTCCTTTTCTACCACGCAAGCCTTCCTTTCACCCCACTGGGGGAGTTCGTAACGGAAAGCCACATCGTTGTTGCTCACCTGAAACACGATGTTCAGACCTCTCCGCATGCCATCTTCGAAGGAAAAAACCATCTTGTTGGCTTGATAACGGACAGCCGACCGTTTTATTTTTTCCTGGGTATAGCTTTTATCCACCGATGAGGTCTGATGACCTTTGAGTGTGAGGTTTTTGCTGAAGTCACCCTCGTTGGTGATGATCCCCAGCGGTGACTGTTCCAGGATGGTCTTACCGGCATACTCTACGGAGTAAAACGGCTGGCCCTCTTCGAGATAGATCTGAAGATGAACCACTCCATCTGGGCTGGTGAGTGTGGCGACCTGTGCTGTCAGCATATGGGTGGTAAGCACGAAAAGTGTGGTGAGGGCAAGAAAAAGATATCTCATGACGAATTGTTTTGTATTGTTTTTACTCAGCGAACTTCCAGTAGTCGAAATACATCAGGTGACTTTTTGGGTTTCCCCTCACGACAAAATAAATATCATGCAGACCCGTCACATTGGGTACATCGGCAGTGACCAGCGCCCAACGGTCACTCCCACCAGTGCGGGGAATGCGCATCGAGGCGATCTTGTCTCCCTCCGGGCTTCCCAGCCTTACTTCCAGTGTAACCGGGTCGTTGTGGGTGGTACCCACACGGGCGGTGAATTTCGTGGCTCCTTTCTTTCGGAAATCGACATCGCGAACTTTGATGTAACTCCCATCCCTGTTGGCCGTCACAAAAACCCCTACCTGATCGTTCTGTGCCGACCTGAACCCTTCGGAGAAGGCGATGGTTTCGGCCTGGTTCAACAGATATGGATTCAAGGTAGCCAATCCCTGTTTGATTCCTTCGGTCATCTGCAACTGCGGGATGGTTCCATCGGCGTTAAGCTGGATTTCCTCCACGGCCACCGAGCGGGTGAAGCCGCCGCCACCTGGCAGCGCGCCGTTGTGATAGAAGAAGTAGGTTTTTCCGCGAAAGTCGATCACCCCAGGATGGTTGGTAAATGCCTTTCCCTGTGCCGGCATCACCACACCCCCATACTGCCAGGGACCTTCCGGACTCTGGCTGGTGGAGTAGCCGATGTGTTCCGGCAGGGGGCCACCCGGCCAGAAAAGATAGTACAGTTTGTTTCGCTTGTAGAGCCAGGGCCCCTCCTCATAGCGGGTGCTACGTTGCGGATCTCCCTCTCTTTTCCCAAATGACTCCTCCGTAAGGGGTACTTTCACGATACTCCCCTCAAATGAGATCATGTCTTCGTTCAGCTTCACATAATAGAGGTTTGGGTTTCCCCAGTAAAGATAGGCCTGCCCGTCGTCATCGATGAAGACGGTGGGGTCGATATCTCCCCACTCGGTTTGTGCCAGTGGTTTCCCCAGCGGATCATAAAATGGTCCCAGGGGGGTGTCGGCCACCGCCACACCAATGGCGCCCCGGTTATTTTCTCTGGAGATCATCGGCACATATAGATAAAACTTGCCATTCCGCTCGATACACTGTGCTGCCCAGGCATCTCCTTTGGCCCACTCGAAATCACTGTATGAAAGAATCACTCCGTGGTCCGTCCAGTTGACCATGTCGTTGGTGGAATATGCCCGCCAGTCGTCCATGGTGAACCAGGTGGATGCGTCGGCATCGTGGGTGGTATAGAGGTAGAGCCGGTCGTTCCACACCATGGGTGCCGGATCGGCGGTATAGATTGTCTGGATGATGGGATTCTGTGCACTCGCGGGTTCAACGGCTACTATTCGCAGAATAAGCAGCAAAAGGAAGAAATGGCTGTGTTTTGAAATAAAGTGATTTATCCGCATAGATGTTTTGTTATCGTATGAAATGAAATGTATTGGTTGAAGTTTAAAAAATGGGTTAATTTCTGTTGTTCATGATGCTATTGTTCAGATCTGCTATCGCATCATTTTTCGTGGTGGCATGTAGTCCGATCAGACTTTCTGTGAAGCCACCCGCAACATCTGTGGAGAGAATGTCGCCAGAAAGTGTCCCTCCCAGATTGTGGAAGTTCTTCCCATCGGTCGCATAATTGAAGCGGTATGCATCACCCTGGGCAGTAATCTGTAGTGAGAGGGGCTTGCCGGTCTCTACAGGCAGGCTGGCAAGCACGGAGGAGGCACCTCTCTCTGTGCGTTGCAGTACAAGATAGTCCTGATTCCCTTTCCGGGTGATACCGAAAAGGTAGTAGAAACGCTCGCTCTGATAGCAGACCATCCCGGCCATATCTGCTTCCGATGCAGGTTTATAC
>DFYK01000058.1 GCA_002383605.1 Proteiniphilum sp. UBA4084
CCGGGGTGGCTTTTTTATTTCCGACTGTTTAAAAGTTAAACTATCTGAAAATAAGGGAACTGTCGCCAGAGTGACAGTTCTCCGGGTTTGTTGTGGGTACCTTTGTCGTACAAAATTAAGGTAAGAATGAAGTTATGCAACGAACTATTTTGAAAAATAAAAATCAGATCACATTGATCAGTGCCATCCTGATTGTCTTCGTTTATATAAGCAAATGGACAACGGGAAGCACAGATCTGTTTATCTGGCCGCTGATCATTGCCTCCATACTGGGTGTGGCACCCATCGCTATTCAGGCTTATCAGGCTTTGCGGGTGAAGGTCGTCAGTATTGATGTGCTGGTCTCCATTGCAGTGATAGGGGCATTTGTAATACAGAACTACGAGGAATCGGCCATCGTCACTTTCCTTTTCCTGTTTGGGTCCTGGCTGGAACAACGCACCTTGAACAAAACACGATCTGCCATCAGGGAACTTACGGAGATGGCTCCTGAAAGTGCATTGAAACTGTCTGCCGATGGCAGCTTCAATGAAGTGGGCATCGAAGAGGTGGCTGTGGGTGATGTGCTCCTGGTAAAGACTGGCGCCAAAATACCAGTTGATGGCAGGGTTCTGAACGGTGAAGGCCATGTCAATGAGGCCGGTATTACGGGAGAATCGGTGCCGGCAAGGAAAGAAAAGGATGCTAATATCTATGCCGGTACAATACTGGAAAACGGTACCCTTCAGATCACGGCCGACAGGGTGGGGGAAGATACCACATTCGGCAGGATTATAGAGCTGGTGGAAGAAGCACAGGATTCAAAATCGGAAGCAGAACGCTTTATCGACCGTTTTTCAAAATATTATACGCCGGTAGTACTGGTACTGGCATTTGCTGTCTGGTTGATCACAGGTAACTTCGAACTGGCCATCACCATTTTAGTACTCGGCTGTCCCGGTGCACTGGTGATTGGCGTGCCTGTATCCAATGTAGCGGGTATCGGAAACGGAGCCCGGCATGGCATCCTGTTAAAAGGAAGTGAGATCATCCGGGATTTCAGTCGAACCGACACCATGGTATTCGACAAGACAGGTACACTGACCATCGGTAATCCTTCGGTTTCAGAAACAATGTTTTATGCAGATGATAAGGAAGAAGTGCTGGGCTATCTGGCCAGCATCGAACGGGAATCGGATCACCCGCTGGCCAGGGCGGTTCTGGAAGAAATAGGAGGGACGACTTTCTCACCGGTACAAAATACCGAAGTAGTGAAAGGAGCTGGTATCACAGCCGAAGTAAACGGGCATCGTGTGGCAGTCGGCAATGTGGCTTTGATGGAACGGGAGCAGGTGCCATTCAATGAAGAGGCCAAGGCAGATATAGCGCATCTGGTCGAATCGGGTAATTCGCTGGTGTTGACATCGGTAGATGGTGTCCTGAAGGTGTTGATGGGTGTGCGGGATCCTATCCGGAAGGGAGTAAGGAATGACCTTCGGCGATTGAGAAAAATGGGTATTAAGAACCTTGTCGTGCTCTCGGGTGATAACCAGGGAACGGTAGACGTGGTGAGTCGCGAACTCGGGCTGACGGAAGCGCACGGGCACATGTTGCCGGAAGATAAGGCAACTTATATCAAAAAGTTAAAGAAAGAAGGCCGTACCGTAGCCTTTGTGGGTGATGGTGTCAATGACAGTCCCTCACTTGCGCTGGCAGATGTGGGCATCGCCATGGGCAACGGCACGGATGTGGCCATAGAAACATCGGATGTGGTGCTGGTAAATTCCGACTTCAGCCGTCTGCCGCATGCACTGGGACTGACCAAAGCCACGTCATTCAATATGAAACAAAATATTGCGATCGCGGTGGGAGTGGTACTCATATTGCTGGGCGGCCTGTTATTCAGTGAATGGGTGAATATGTCGGTGGGCATGCTGGTACACGAGCTGAGTATCCTGGTGGTTATTCTGAACGGCATGAGATTACTTGGGTATCGGCCGCGGCAATCATACAAGAAATAATTTTCAATTTATAAACATCAACAAGAAAAGGAAATGAAAATGAAAAATTCAGCAACAATTCAATTAGAGACATTAACTTGTCCGTCATGTATCCAAAAGATTGAAGGAGCAGTAAAAAATCTGGAGGGCATCGAAAAAGAATCTGTGAAGGTTTTATTTAACGCCAGCAAGTTGAAAGTCGACTTCGATGGCGAAAAATCTTCCGTAGATCAAATTGAAAATGCCATTACGAAAATGGGTTACGGGGTAGAAAAATCCACTGTAAAAATCGTTTCGTAACGTAATCAGTAATGAAGCCCTTCTCCGTAACGGAAAAGGACGTACCCTTCAGGTTCAAGGTAGCCGGCACATCTTTTTTGTTGTGCTCTGCTACCTTTTCTTTTTTAGGGAGGGTTGCGTGCAACTTTCGGGAAGGGATGGATTTGTATTGGCTGTGACCTCCTCAGCATGCTCCGGCAAATATCACTTACTTTTTCCTATCCAGGTCCACTTATGCCAGATATACTCTAATGGACCTTGTTTATGCCTGGATAGCCACCATCGGGAGAATTTTGCCTGTAATATAAACATTAAAATGCCAATGAATAAACTAATTGTGTATCCGCAATATGGAGCAAGGTACAGACCGATAGGAAAGTAAATCAAGGCTCCCATTATCGACTGGGATACGTAATTGGTGAGGCTCATCTTACCATAAAAACGTAAGTTGCTGAAAGCTTTACTGAATCTGAACCGGCTGTAGTTGTAAATCAGTATAAAAGAAGCAACTAAGATCAATGTAAAGGCTAATTTCTGCCACATGTCGAATACCGTTCCCACTGATTGCTGTATAATCGTGCTGTTATTCATAATCAGTTCTTTCAAGGTATATAAAGGAGCAAAAGATATGGCTGAGATGATGAGTGTTTTCACCCAAAGAACGGTGTTCTTCTCATTAGAGATGAAAAATTGTTTTCTGCCGATATAGCAACCTAAAAGGAACAGTCCTGCCGTCTGGAAAAAACGTCCGGCATTTACAGCCCATAGCAAGCTGGCTTTTTGCCCCAATGTAATGTTTCCCACGATGAACTCCCAAAAGCTTCCTTTTTTCGTATAATCTGCTACTTCGGCATACATCTCTCCTACTTTTAAATCTGGTAGTTGATGGGCCGGATTTATCAGAGCTGCAATATAATGATACCATTCAACAGGTTGTAACAGAAAAATAACGGCGGCAATGAAAACAGCTTTGTCGCTCCAGTTTCGGGTAAGGAATAAGACGGTACCTACAACCACAAACAATAGCAATACGTCTCCAGCCGGAAAAAAGGCTGCATTGAATGTGGCAAACAGTGACAATAGGAATAAGCGCCAGAGAAAGCGATAACCGAAATCCTTGCCTTGCTTTTTCTGATTGTTACTTTGAATGTGAAATGTAAATCCAAACAGGAGTGCGAAGATAGCATAGGCTTTTCCGGCAAAAAGAGTATAAACAACGTTCATTGTTCCCTGATCCAACCCGTTCAGCCAAATTGGGGAGTCTGTGGGGTAGATTGGGAAAATAAAATGTTCCACGCTATGCACTAAAAGAATAGCCATTAAAGCAAATCCCCGTAAGGCATCTACTACTTCAATACGAGGATTTTTATTGACAAGTTGCTCCATTGATCAATCGTTTGTTAATATCTTAGCTGATAATGATATGCTCCAAAAAACATCGTGTCTTTGCTGTTTGACTTATATCCACAAAAACAGGACTTATATATGATATCGGAAAGCAAAGGAATAGATTTCCTTTGTTTTCAGTAATTAGATTAAATAGTACACTTTTGGTATACCTTGTTTAAAAATAAAACCCTGACTGCCAGTCGACAGTCAGAGTCTTCGAGTACCCAGAGCC